>JBDLIZ010000413.1:0-5429 GCA_039714615.1 Pseudomonadota bacterium
TCGACCGGAACCCATCAGACGTGTGTTTATCCCCAAGGCCAATGGCAAGCGCAGGCCGCTGGGCATCTCCACCCTGCGGGATCGGGTCTGCATGACAGCTGCAATGCTGGTGCTGGAACCGATCTTCGAGGCCGACCTCCCACCGGAGCAGTACGCCTACCGACCGGGGCGCAATGCCCAACAGGCGGTAGTCGAGGTGGAAGAGGTGCTGTTTCGTAGCCCCCCGGACGTCGTTGACGCAGACCTCTCGGACTACTTCGGGAGTATCCCCCATGCCGAACTGCTGAAATCATTGGCGCGCCGGGTCGTTGACCGGCGTGTATTGCACCTGATCAAGCAGTGGCTGGAGTGCCCCGTGGAGGAAACCGACAAGCGAGGGCGGAAGACACGTACCACGGAGGCGAAAGACAGCCGGTGCGGCATCTCCCAGGGTTCTCCCATCTCACCACTGTTGGCGAATCTGTACATGCGCCGGTTTGTGCTGGCATGGAAGAAGCTC
This sequence comes from Pseudomonadota bacterium, assembly GCA_039714615.1. GTDB lineage: Bacteria > Pseudomonadota > Gammaproteobacteria > JAAEPA01 > JAAEPA01 > JAAEPA01. The sequence goes on from JBDLIZ010000413.1 coordinate 500, forward strand.
GGGCTGGAGCGAAGTCTTGGCAGCCGGATTGTGATCTACGCAGATGACCTGGTGATTCTGTGCAGGCGCGGCAAGGCCGAGGAGGCCCTGCTGAGGATGCATGAGATCATGGGCAAGCTGAAGCTCACGGTCAACGAGGAGAAGACGCGCATATGTAAGGTACCGGAAGAGCGGTTCGACTTTCTGGGTTTTACGTTTGGGCGGATGTATTCGATGCGCACGGGGCAGGCTCGTCTTGGCTACCGACCGTCGAAGAGTAGTATCCAGCACATAGTGAGAAAGATCCATGCGCTGACCGCCGAAGCGATGGTATGGCAAGAGACCACAACGTTGGTGGGAAAGTTGAACCGCATGTTGCGAGGTTGGGCGAACTACTTTCAGGTAGGGAGCGTCAGCCGTGCATATCGTGCGCTTGACAGCTACACCACGATGCGGTTGCGCCGGTGGTTACGCAACAAGCACAAGGTCAGACGCAGTGGGGGCATGGTTTATCCTGACTCGTACCTCTACGAGACTCTGCGTCTCGTTCGTCTGTCTTGCTTGGAACGCAATGTGCCGTGGGCGAAGGCGTGAGTTCTTGTCCGAAAGCCGGATGCGTAAATCTGCATGTCCGGTTTGATGAGCGTTGCGCCTTGCAAGCGCATGAAATTCAGCAGCCTGAGATGGCTGCCCTGGCAGAGCCTAGCCAGCAGCCAGGTACCGAGTCTTGCGTGGTGTCCGGTAACGGCCACTGCGAAGCGTAGACAGGGAGGCGGTAGGCCGAAACGAAAGAGAACGGAAAGATAGCCCCGAAATCGAACGTGGTTGAAGTAGCCGACCTTATCGCTCTATGGGGAAGGCGGAATTCCAGGATACACATTGGTGAGTATCCTGGGGTGCTTCCGGGGTTCGTACCGTCGGCATGCAGTCGAGGGATTTCATGTGAACAAGGGAGATCCGCCAGGTTCAAGCGGAGCTTGTAGGGTCTGACAAGCCAACAAGGCGAGGAATATCCGATGGCCTGGTGGAAGTCAGACTGGCTGATAGTACTCCGAGGTCGGGAGAGCCGATCACATGGGGAAGCGGCCAGCAGAAGTTGAATCGTTCTGCCTTAGACCACCGCGCCACATCTCGACTCTACCGAACCCGGACATTCAGGGGGTAAGCTGCTGTAATTCCAGTCGAAGGTCAGGAAACGACCCTATATAGTGGAAGTTCAGCGTCTTGGATTGTATGTCTGAAAAGTAGCGGAAACGGACATTCACATCCGGTTATCAATCTGCTAAGGAAAAACTAGGAGCGCTTCGTCACGATATCGCAGCCAGCCAGCTCCTGCGCGTTTCATTTAATTGCTTAAAATTCATACTGTAACTCCAGTTCACCAAACAGAGCATTGTCCGCGTCGTTGGGAAAGGCATTGCCGGGGTTGAATCGGCCGATAATCAGACTGCCCTTGTGATGCGGTTTGATGCGATAGCCGACGATGAAGTCGATCTCATTACCGATATCGGTGCTGCGCCCGTTCGGGTCTGCATCGATCTCCCAGTCATGGACGTCTGTGGTGGCCTTGTGTTGGCGCAGATTGTGGTAGACGAGATCCAGCGAGGTCCTGCGCGTCGGGCGTAGCCCCAGGCCGAGTGTGGCGACCTGCAGATTGCTCAATTCCGGGTCGACCATCTCGCCGTAATATTTCAACCGGATCAGTCCGTTGTACTTTGCCGTGTTGTCCTGAAATCCGGTCTGGCGAAAGTTCCTGTCCTTGCCCTCTTGGGGATCATCATCACCGCTGCCAAAGGCATAGCCAAGGGTGATGGAGGGCTCCCAGGGATAATCGAATATATAGGTAGACCCGGCATCGAAACCCCAGGCCCGGATGTCATTGGAGCCAAACTCACCTCTCAAGTAGGCGAGTTCAAGCCAGTAGTCCAGGTGATCCCGGAACTCGCCGTTGGCGTGGATACCAAACAGGGTACGATCCTCCTGCGGGTCCTCACGGTCGTCGCGGTCATCCTGGGCAAAGGCATACAGTCCGATTGCGTTGTCCTTGTTGGTGGCATGGTAACCGTGGATGAAGTAGTTGATCATGTCCCCGGTTTGCTGGTTCTGGAGCAGGTCCCGGTCGTTGCGCTTGCTGAGCGAAAACTCAACGGCGAAGCGGGAAAAGGTATGGAACAGCCGCACCCCGTCGAGCTCCTCATCGTAGAGCCATTCCCGCTCGTCCTGGAAACGCTGCCGGCCCAGCTTGATCATCGATCCGTCGAAGAGACCGGAGAAGGACAGGAAGGCCTGATTCACTTCCAGCCGGGTCTCGTTGTTTTTCTTGTCTCTATCATCATCAACGAAGCGTTGAGAAGATTTGATATTGAGATACGCCTGCAGGGTTTCCGTGGGGGTATAGGAGAACGCAAGGGACAGCTGGGGCTCCAGAATCTTGAGATCGTCCGCACGGTCCGAGTCCAGGTCGAAGTTCTTCTCCAACTCTCCTTCGAGTTCGACCTTGGCACCGAAGTTCAGATCGGGCGTCAGACGGAATCGGGTCTGCGGGGGCGCATCGAAATCGAAGGCGGCACCTTTTTTTTCCCCTGAGGCCGGCATTGCCTGGCGGACTTTCACTGCCGGGTACCAACGCGGTTCACCATCAGGCTCCGCCAATACCCCCTGAGGGCCGTGTGTTTTCTTCCCCGGTTGTGGGCTTGGCCGGATGTCCAGGGCCGGCGTGTAACAGCACGCAATCGCCTGCTCGCAATTATTGTTCGATGCCGTGGTTATCCAGGCGTCCGGGAATTGCGGAATGATACGCTTGCGGACTTCATCGGCCGTTACCCTGTCCGGATAGAAACCCAGCTGGACACGGTGAAAGACTTTTCCATCTTTTGTAAAGGTTGTGATGTACAGTTGATCGTCATGCCCGGTAGCGACTGCGGGCAGGCGTTCGATAGCGGGCTTCCCAATGGTTGATGCCAGATTGATCACATAGCAGTATTCAGCCTCTGCAGTGCTGTGAAAAAGCAATACCACTGCCATAACGAAGCTCGTCCACAAAAACCCCCGACTTCCTTTCCCTGTGCACACCTCTAGTACCTCGCCCTGCTAATACCCGATAAATAAGAAAAGCCTGTTTTTTGAAGTATACCCATTATTTTGACAGAACCTTGCCTCGTACGTCCATTTGAAAGGCTTAGCCATGGTCTCATTAAAATAATCCATGAAGTTTAGAATTTTGTTCTTCAAGTCATCCTTGGATAAAAAGAACCCACGCTTAATGACTTTTCTCATCAAAATTCCAAACCATATTTCAATCTGTTCATCCATGACGCATGTTTGGGTGTGTAGTGAAAAACGATACGCTTGTCCTTATTGCTCAGAAATTCTTCTCGCGAAGACATTGACTTCAATATACCTTCCTTGCCTTTAATGCCAAGATCGTCTGAAGTGGCTAATGTATTCAGGACATCCGGAACTCCGCTGGTGACTGTCCCGTCCAGCGCCTGAACGCCCGGGTGAAGTTACTGGGTTCGGCGAATCCCGGCAGGTAGGTGATCTCGCCGATTGAACGCTGTGAGTCCCGCAGGTATTGCATCGCCAGTCGCTGGCGGGTGTTCTCCAGCAGGGCTTTGTAGCTGGTATGTTCATCATTAAGTTTGCGTTGCAGGCTGCGCAAGCTGACGTGCAGAGTCCCGGCAATGTCTTCCTGTTTGGGCGCACCGTCATGCAGTTGTTCGATGATCTTCGAGTCAACATCACCATGCAGGTCCGTCATGGTTATTTTTGGTATCCGCAACAGAAAGCCGATCTTGATTGATTTGCCCATGATACCAAGATCTGACCAGGAGGACAGGTTGTGATGGCATGCATGGCGCACCAATAGACCGGGTGGTGGCGTGTTCCGGGCTTCGGGCGCTATTATGGTGTCAGTCATGCTACCGTTGGCGTGCGGTGCAGGTGTTTGAATGTGATCATGAACGTAAAGTCTGTGAACCGTGAAATCTGCCCCCGTCATCGCAAGCCTCATCATTCCAGGGAGACTCGTTATGGATATTAATCTTGCGTTTCACGAAGCACGTGTCATTGGCACCTTGATCGAGAAGGAGATCACCACGCCTGATCAGTACCCGCTGTCGCTCAATGCGATTACCAACGGGTGTAATCAGAAAAGCAACCGTGAGCCGGTGCTGGCGCTGGATGAGGCGACGGTTCAACAGACACTTGATGACCTCACCAGGAAGCACCTGGTCAGTGAAAAGACGGCCTATAGCAGCCGTGTCCCCAAATACAAACACCGCTTCTGTAATACCGAGTTCGGTCCCCTGAAATTCCCGGAGCAGGCGCTTGGCATCATCTGTGTGTTGCTGTTACGTGGTCCACAAACCCCCGGCGAATTGCGTACACGTACCAACCGCTTATGCCGGTTTTCCGATGTGCATGAGGTTGAGGCCACGCTCAAGCACTTGATGGAGCGCGACGATGGCCCATTTGTTGCGATGCTTCCCCGTGAGGCGGGAAAACGGGAATCGCGCTATGCGCATCTCTTCAGTGGGGAAGGACAGCTTCAGGAACAATCCTTGAGCGCGGGCATGCCGGCGGATCTTCAGACTTCGGAAAGCGAGCGTGTGGACCAGCTGGCGCAATTGGTCAGTGATCTGCACCAGGAAGTGGCGCAGCTCAGGGAACGGCTTGAACGGCTTGAGTCAACGGCGGTATCCAGCACGGCGGATTTATAGTCAATGGGGGATGGTTTCTGATATAGACCCGCCACCATCAGGCTGCTTAGGGCGGTTATGCCCGGCACGGGTGCTCCACAACAAAGCACCAATATCTCACACCCACAACGCCAGTATCTCATCCCTTGCGATGCTGCATTTGTCCTCATCCTGGCAATACAATCGCGTCTAATTCTAATGATGTAAGTGATGTTCTTCATGAGAATATTTCTGTAACACGATGATATAAA
>JBDLIZ010000414.1:0-5420 GCA_039714615.1 Pseudomonadota bacterium
ACCGCAATGGCAAGAATGCCCTGTATGCCAACATCCAGCAGAGTGGAGACTGGAGCAGTCCCAGGTTGCTGGAGGACGCTAATACCTATGTGAAGCCACAGATCACTACGGATGGGAGCGGCTTTGCGGTGTTATGGCAGGCCAGTGACGAACCGAGTTTCACGTCGCTCTATCCCACCTATTCGGCCTATGTCCAGGTGTACGACGGTGTGAATTGGGGCCCGGTCGAGTCCCTGGGTGTGACCGGATTAAACGGTTTTAGCGCCATCACCTCCGCCTCCCTCGCATCGAGTGGGGAGGGTTATGTCCTAGTCTATCGGCGCTACGATGATTCGACCCATTCCGAGCGGGTGTTGGCCCGCTACTTTGACGGGATCTCCTGGCGACCGTCGATTCAGTTGGACGAGAGCCTGCTGGATCCATTCGGTTTCACGCAGACGGTGTGCAACGGCAGCAGCTGTCTCTCCATCTGGAGCAACTACGACGGCAACGGGGTTGAAGTCTATGCCAGTGAATTCACGGGAACCTCAGGGAACACGCCGCAACTGCTCGCGTCTGACGACTATAGCTGGGGTATGGATATTCCGCGCCTGGCGACTAACGGGGAAAGCTATCTCGTCGTCTGGTTGCAGGGTGAGAGCGTGATCGGCCGTATCCATGCCGGCGACTGGGGCGCGCCCACGCTGATCGGTGATCGGGTCCTCAATGCCTGGTATCGGCCGGACATCCCAAGCGTGGCATCGAACGGCATCGGTTATGCGGTCGCCTGGACGGCCTACGACGACATCAGGACCCTGATCAAGGTGAACGTCTTTGATGGCCGTGAGTGGGGTAATGTGACGGACATCTACGCGGACGAGGTTTATCTCCTTAGCTTTGATCCGCTTGGCAGTAACGACAAGCTCGCAGCGATGGGAGACGGCTATGCTCTGCTGTGGGGCGCCTATGATGGCACTACGACGGAGCTGCGTGACCTCTACTCCAGTGTGCATGACGGTAGGGATTGGTTGACACCGCGGATATTGGATTCTGGTCAGGGTCGGATCGTCGATTTTCAACTGGCCGGCAATGGAGAAGGGGCTCTCGCGGCCTGGCTGCAGGATAACGGCTCGGGCAGCTACGATCTGCTGACCAATCGCTACTTGGATGGTGCCTGGACGGTTGAGGCCGTGCAGAATGTCAACAGCCGTAGTGCGTTCGATCTTGATCTGACAGGGGATTGGGACGGCTACCGGCTGATCTGGACCCAGGCCGAACCCGACGGCGATGACTCCGTCAGGTTCCCTTGGGCCAGACTGAAGTTTTGAGCGAAGCAGCCCATGGGCTTACAGCTCCACCTACCTGCGCCGGTTTAACTTGCCAGATTTCATCACAGTATGCGCTAATGGCGCGATTGGAAGAAAATTTGCCAAAGCGGGCCGATTCGTCGGTTTACATGAATGCCTGGGATACCGCCTGTTTACAGTCCATGAAGGATTGATAGTCCCTAGTGTGATCAGCGACCTTATACATAAATTTACTGTTTTACTAACCCCTGATGATTGCTAGACGCCAGAAAGCAGGCATTGAATCCTTATCGCTCAGCAGCCGAATTCTGCTGACGTCTGACATATCGCATTTGGCTCAATAAGAAGAGTACGGTTATATGAACAGGCAAATCTTCACCTATTGAACGGAGACTGATGATACCGCGGCGCTCTCCAAAATCCCTTTGAGCTTTGTCCATTGCACCCGATTGTGAGGCGATACGACTTCCCGCTTCAAACAATCCACCTCATCGGGTGTGAGATACCACGACATTCCGACGTTTGCGGCATTCTCAAATGTTACCCAATGCACTTTGTTGTCCCCGGTCAGGGCCTTCACCATTGCCAGCTGCTGATCGTTGCGTATGTTCTTGCCACTCTCACACCTGCGTTCCAGCTTAACTATCCGGTGAGCCTTGCCTTCGCCACGGTGATACGGCGCACCTACTTTAGTCAAACCGTCGGTTTTTGATTTCAGTCGAACATAGAAAAATGTGCTGCGCTTATTCACAACCAATCGATTTTAGATAGGTTTTATGCGTCCAAACTGCGGTATTCCTACCGTCCAAATGGAATTTATTAGTTCTTCCTGCGAATTTCCTGACTAAAAACGCTTGACCCAACTGGATACTGAAACTATGTTTAGTTTGTAATACAAACCTGTTTGCAAGAGGAAAGCCTAATGAATACCAACACCCAAGACATAGATATCCAAAAAGCCATCACAGATATTGCCATTATCCGCCAAGTACTCAATAACGCAGAGCAAGATCAGATCGATAGTAAACTGGTCGGTATTACGCTCGATGCCAATCTCCTGCTCCAATCCATCGCTTTTGTCTGTGCACTCGCTCTCTGCATCATGGAGATAGTTACCGGTGGCACCATGACAGTAACCCTCATGTCAGGTGGGCAATTCGACGAAATGCGGAAATTCGGCATAGTATTCATGGGCGCTATTTTGGTTGGTTTACTGATCCCTCTCTATTTCGTGATCTGGCGAGCCGCTCGACACAATGGGGAAGATATCAGCTCTTATGTATCCAGAAACTTCAAATACCTGAAAAACCTCTCATTCATCTCTGATTTGCTAATGAAATTCTTTGGCATCGCACTTATTTTGCTGGCAGATAAGCCAGAGTGGGTGGCACCCTTGCTGGCTGCTTTTACTGGCGATTACTTGTTACAGAACCGGTTTTTCACCTTATCAACCAAAGTATCTGCTGTTCTTGGAATGGTTTGCATAGCCGTAGCCATCTATTTGTTCGTTACCAGTCTGTATGCACTCATTGTTCCTTTAGCCATCTTTACTGCCATTACTGGTGTTTCTACCAGTAGACTCATTATCAAATACAAGCAACAAGAAACTGCTGCTGAATAAGGAGAGTGATATGAATATATCGGATCTTCTTAAGGTAAATCCAATCCTGGTCGACAGGGTCAGGTTAGCCATCATGGCCAACCTTGCTCTGGTGAACGGCCCAGTCGACTTCAATACCCTTCTTCAAGAGCTCGAGTTAACCAAAGGTAACTTATCAACACACATGAGGAAACTTGAAGAATCCGGACTAGTTGAAATCAAAAAAGAATTTATTGGTAGAAAACCGAAAACAACTTACCTGTGTACAGAATCAGGCAAGAAAGAAATTCAAACCTATTTAGCAACTGTTGAAGCTGTACTTAAACAATCCAAAAAGCTAATCAAATAATTAAAGGTGGGAATTACAATGACAACTATCTTGACAAACATCGAGGCTCGATATATTTGATTTGATTACTGGCGATGATTTTGAGTCAAAAACCAGAAAAGCATCAAAGCCGAGAGCCATGAAAATATCAAATCAATGCTCAGATATAAGAGCGATGATATCGTCAGTAGATTTCATTTAAATTCATGTTAAGCAAGTAGGCCGAGGAAGGGACCTGGTTTGATTTACTTAGCGTTCGTGTAGTGAATTACTTCTACTTGTCTCGCGCCTTTTCCAAATTAATCCGACCCTGGCCTTTTTAGTTCTCCGTCCCGACCCACGACGAACGAGTGATCCTGCGCAAGGCCTGGGCGCTTTATCTTCACGGTGATCTGCCACGCAAACCGGTGCGACTCATCGGTGTAGGCATCAGCAGCTGGCAGCAGTCCGAGCCAGTGCAGACCGACCTCTTCGATCAGCCTCAGGAACATGAAAAAGATGACAGTCTGCTGGAGACTCTCGACCGTGTCGCAGATCGGTTCGGAAAGGGAATGCTGTAGATTGGAGGCACGAGGAAGACCGACAAGCGTAAGCTGAGATGACTTAGAACTGAGAAGATGTCCCATTTGCTCGGTTACTTCCAGACAAAGACCCTAAAAACTCATTGTACTGTATACCCTTTCTCGCCTAAATTGCCTAAATGAGTGCAGTCGGTAAAGTCGAGATGCGGCGCGCCGACTCAAGTTTACGAGCGACCACTGGAACGTATTTTTGCACGTCGGCCTCTAATCATGCCATAGATCCCTATGGCTATCCCTCCGACGAGTAGACAAAGTAAACACAGCAAATTTAATTGCTCAATCGAGAGTAGACCAACAAATGTGTTGCCCTCAGAGAATGGAGCCCAGGGCCTTGCATCTGAATGCATGATTGCATCAAGAATGAAATGAGAGCCAACACCCAAAAGGCCTCCAAGGCAGGCTGCACGCCAAGATATGCGCTCGGAAACCTGCATCCACCTGGACTGCGCCGGACTCAAATTTCGATTCCACCAGCGTAACACCCACTCGCAAACAGGCTTTCCAAGTGCCACTGTCACAATGAGAACCACTGTGGCTCCGATTATCGTGTTTGTGAAGCCATGTAGAGGATAAATCCCAGCCATTAGCCTCATCACCACTTCAAGATCCATCGTGATCTGTGTCAGTGTGAACATTGTGAGACTCAGATGTGGGCCCTCGATTAACTTCAAGAGGATACCGGGTCCCACGTGGAGCGGTGTAATCGGCATTTAGATTGCTGCCCTATGACCGCAGATTGAAGCTATCCAGAGTCCTGTAAGCAAGTTAAATGTCGAGTCATTATTGAGATCGTTGTCAATCGGGGTGTGTCCTGATTCAGCCATCATTATTACCGGCTGTTACAGGGTTGGTAACGTGTAAAATGTTGTATATCTGAATCTGTTCAGCAGCCAGAGTATTATCGGGCGTCCGCCAGAGTTTAAATCACACCAAAGTCCATTTGGTTGGTTCTATAGCGACTAGCGCCAAAAGCGCGCTGTGTTTCTTAACCAACTTGGCAGCTACAGCCCTTTCATCAGCAATGAGTGTTGCTAGTCTGGTGATTGGCGTGATCTGTATGATCTTGCGTTTTACGGACGTGGCGCTCGAGATACTGTCTGCTTGGTAGTCCGCGATCACGAGTGGCCAGGTTTCACCCGGACGGCAAATCGTTGTCACTGGGATGAGTCGGTCGATATCCGTCTCTCTGATCGGACACTTGCTTTCATCTTCACCATGATGCCTATGGAGGCAGAGATTTGTCCCAATAAGGTGCATCTGGTTGGATGTGCGCCGAGAGGAATTAAAGAAACGCGCGAACCTTCGCTGCGAGATATTGGCGGTGTGGATATACTGCATAAATTGAAATTGGTTTGATGCGATAGTCACTCAGCACTGAAACCAGACGACCCTCGGCGATATCATCGCTGACCAAAAAGGTTGGTGCCATAGTCATGCCGCCTCCGTCCAGCAATATTGCATGCAATGCTAGGCTGTTATTACTGACCACTTCACCGCGCACCTTAACGTCTATGAACTGATCGTCTTTACTCAGAAACTGCCACTGGTTTGGTGTATCCCAAAACCGGAATAGCAGGCAGTTGTGTTGTGTCAGATCTTCGGGTGTGATCGGCTTGCCATGTCGT
>JBDLIZ010000415.1:0-5412 GCA_039714615.1 Pseudomonadota bacterium
GCAGGAAGCGCTCTCCGGCACGGTATTCTTGGCGCTGCCCCCCTCTACCAGACCTACATTAACAGTGGTGCCGGAAGCATAGTCGGTCAACGCCTCAACACGCGGAATCAGCAAAGCCAACACATGAATCGCGTTGAGGCCCGAGGCATGATCATTCCCAGCATGAGCCGCCCGGCCGGTAACGCGCAGCGTGAAGGTTGCCGATCCACGGCGGGAAGTAATAATGCGATCTTCATCCCGGCCACATTCGAACACCATGGCTTGAGTAATCCTTGGTGCCAGTTCCTTGAACATTGCGTTGCTGGTGGGTGAACCTACTTCTTCATCGGTATTCATGAAAAAACGCAGCTTTAACCGTTCGAAGACCTCCGGGGCAACACGTTGTACCGTGGTAAGCGCAAAGACGATGACACTTAGCCCGGATTTCATATCCAGCACCCCCGGACCGCGCACCACGTCACCGCCGGATTCCGAATCCGGCGGATCACGTCGAAATTCAAGAAATCCGGTGCTCCGTGGAAACACCGTATCCACATGACCCACCAGGGCGAATCCCCGCTCGCCATCATCGATGGCGGAGCTGCTAAAAATGCGATGATCCGCGAAGACCCCATCGGGATCCTCAACCAGGGTGCGGCGCATACCGATACGTTGCAGCTGGGCATCGACAATAGACGCTGCCGCCTCCACATCTTCACGCGCGGCGGTATGACTAGGCTGATTCACCAGGCGACGGAACCAGGGTAGATGTTCTTCATCAAACTGCGCATCTACCGCCTCGCACAGGGATTGCTCCAGTGAGTTAAGGGATCTTCCCATAAAGCCTATCTCCTCTTCATTCTATCGTAAGCACAGTCCCTTGAGCACCAGGGCGTTCTGCTTCTCCTCGCAAAGCGCCCGCTTGAGCACCCAAAATATGTATCGCTCCAATGCCCAATTCCAGATTTTTTAGTGCCTCTTCCACCTTTGGAATCATGCCGCCGACAATGGTCCCATCCGCGATTGCTGCTCGTGTCTGAGCCGTGTTCAGCGCCGGTATACGGGTGCTGGGGTCATCCTTATCCTTCAAGACTCCAGGCACGTTAGTCATCAGAAACAGATGGTCCGCCTTTAACCCGGCAGCAACAGCACTGGCGACAGTATCGGCATTGATGTTGAAAACCTGGCAGATGCCTTGTTCGGCCTCGGAGGGTGAGGTAATACCTAGTGTATTGAGCACGGGGGTATACCCCCCGTCCCACAGATGCCTTATCAGCTCAGTACGAATCTCGATAATCTCACCGACAAAACCAAAATCTATAGGATCCGGTCCCGCACCGCTGAACACCATCGGTGGACGGCGCCGTGCCGTGACCGTACCGGCACTGACCCCGGATATGCCCACTGCGCGTAATCCGGCACCGGTAGCCGCAGCAACGACATCTACACTCACCTCGCCCGCCAGCACCTGCTTCGTTACCTGCAAGGTCGGTGCATCGGTAATTCGGCGCCCACCGGCCTTGACTGGCTTGATACCTAGCCGGCGTAACAAATCATTCGCCTGGGGCCCGCCGCCATGACAGAGCAGAAAACGCCACCCGGCCTCGGTGAGCGCCGCCACTTCGCTGACCACAGCGGCGAGCTTGGCTCGCTCAGCAACCACATCGCCACCAAACTTGAGTACCGCCGTGGGACCTGAGCTGGCACCCATTATGGCCACAACGCCGGGGCGTCGATACCCATGCCTTCAGGCAAGCCAAGCGAGATGTTCATCGACTGTACCGCCTGACCGGCGCCACCCTTGACTAGATTATCCAACGCGGTCGCAATCACCAGTTGGCGCATGCCATTTTCGGCCGGACCCAGGACCCAGGACAAATCAACCCACATACTGCCCTTGATCGCAATGACTTCAGCATGGCGCGGGCCGGAACCCAGCACCCGCACGAAGGCGGCATCTTCGTAATAGTCACGAAACATCGCCTCGATCTGATCAGGATCGGTATCTTCCGGGAGCGACACAAAGCTGGTGGCTAAAATTCCCCGCGCCAGAGGCGCCGACACCGGCACGAAATTCAAATTAAAAGGCTGGGCTTTGCCACTGCGTTCTCCCGCGGCCACCAGTACCTCTTCGATTTCAGGCTTGTGCTGATGATTCAGCGGCTTATAGATCTTCATGTTATTGACACGTACCGGGTGGTGGGTCCCCGCACTGGCATAGGCGCCGCTACCTGAAGAGCCTGTGCAAGCGATCGACTGCACGGCCCCTTTCAGTAAACCGCTGTGCGCCAAAGGCAATAGACCTAATAATAGGGTCGTGGCAAAACAACCCGGCGAGGCGATGCGGGTCGCTCCACGGATGAGTTCACGATTAAATTCCGGCAGTCCAAAAACCCAGCGCCCACCTTCAAGTTGCTCCGGATGAGGGTGTTCCTGCCCATAGTATTTGGCATAACGATCTTTGTCGGTAAGCCGAAAATCGCCTGATAAATCGATGACCCGCGCATCGGTCTGATCCAGTTGGGGGGCTAGGGTGGAGCTGACTTTATGCGGCAAACCAAGAAATAAAACATCCATATCCTTGGCTGCATCTACCACCGGCATTTCCTCGAATACCAGACCAGTGTTATATAAATTGAGGTGCACCGCTTCCAAGGGCTCGCCCACCCGGTCAATACTGGTCACCCGGGCCAGTTCAACCCGCGGATGATTCATCAGCAGGCGGATCAGTTCGGCACCACCGTAACCTGTTCCCCCTGCCATAGCGACGCGATAGCGCTTTGATTCAGAATTATTTGCTGACATTTCTACATCCTCAGTTGTTGATAAAATTATCTATTTTTTAAGACTCTAAAGTTTTAATCCGCTATGGAAACCAAGGTCTGCTCAATAATCTTTGCCACTTCATCGATGTCCTTTAACTCAACGGCGCCCACCGGCAGCAAGAACCGTAGTCGTGTAGGTTGAGAACCGGCCACAAAACCCATCACGCCATTGTTGTACAGAGCCTTGGTCAAGGCACCCGCCTTTGCCGCATCACCCTGGAAAGGCGTGAAGGCCACCATCGCTCCCACACCCCAAGGACCGCTGATCAGACCAGGATTACGTTCGTCGATGGCCTCTAAATGGTTCTTGAAATGCTCATGGAAGGCGGCAATTTTTCCATCCGTACCGAAGTAACCTCCGGTTAGCAATTCATCAAGGATCACATTCCCCGCTGCAATGGCGGTAGAACTTGCGGTAAAGGTTTGACTCAATAGGCCAGGTTTTGGAGCGTAGTCCTTACGGAACAGGGTTGCACACACTTGGCTCGCCTTACCGAGCCAAACAATATCCACCATATCATCGAGACCCAGATATTGGTAAGCGAACAATTCCGTAGTGCGGGAGAAGGTTTGCACTTCATCCAGCAATACGGCGACATTGTTTTGTTGGCAAATTTCCATCAATGCTCGGTGAAATTCTGCTGGCGCGGTGTAAAAACCACCTTCACCCTGGATCAATTCAAACACCATGGCGGCATATTGACCTGGATAACGCTGTAAATGGTTTTTCAACGCGGTGACGGAAGCGCGGGTGCTTTCTTCAGGTCGCTGTTCATCGTAGAAAGGCACATAGTCCACCGTCAAGTTCACGGGTAGTCCCGCGCGAAAACCAGGCTTATCGGTAATCTGGGAAAACGTCATGGTGCGCCCCGCAAAACAGCGCTCGAAAGCGATCACTCGATTAGCGGGGTATTTTTTTTGCATCGCAATCTTGAGTGCGTTTTCTCCCGCCATAACGCCGGTACTGGTGAGAAAACAGTGATCGAACCGCGCACCGCTGGCATTTGCGGCATCGACCAATTTCCTGGAAAAGGTATAACTGGCTTTGTTTTGTTGCAGATTGCCTTGCATTATCGTGTCACCGAGTGCCGCATCTATTGCCGCCTCGATCAATAGTGGATGAGAATGCCCAAAATGGTGCACTCCGATACCATTGATGAAATCGTATTTGACGCTACCGTCTTCAAGCTCAACCAGGGACCCCCGCCCTACCCCCGAGCCCAGATAAGGAAAATACAGATTTCCACCTCTTACTTGATTGAATGCCGCAATGGTTTCCTCGTAGCTCTGCACCCGCTCCTGATCCGGAGGTCTAATGCCATCGATAGCCTGTTGATGTTGTTTCAACGCCGCCAGGAGAGTTTTTTTGGCGGAAATAACTTGTGGATCATTCAAGAATGCTTGGGCAATGAGTGAGCTCATCTTCAGTAGGCTTCCTTCTATTATTGATAGGGTTAATATGTCGGCGGTTGAATTCGTTGTTGTTCATGTTCCACATGGCCCCTCCTGATTACCGATGGGTCAAGTGTAAAAACCTGGGCTGTGGGTATTTTTGTTTTAATGAGGAATACGACCGGCCAAGGATTATGGACAAAAGTCTATTTTGTAACTGTTCAGCACAGTTCTACCATGATGCACCGAGCGTAACATAGCGAATTGCTAAGTCGCGGCAAACCACAAGGGGGAGTTATCATCAAAACGTTGTGCCTTTTGCGTTGAGGATGTTACCCGATTAACGGCAAGAACGTATGCAGCGCACTATAGGGCACGACCTTCAACTATGCTAAACCCATTATTATTTTATTCGTTTTTTTCTATTTATGGCTTATTCTAATGTGTTTTAGAGGCTTCATTCAACAAAAGATTTATTAAACTTCCATCACAATCGTCCCGCCTCCCAGCTAGGGATCATCCAGTATGATACCACAGCGGATTTATGGTTACTCCATCAATGGCGTCTATCATGCTTGAGTTATTGCCAATGCCTCTCGAATCCTGTCAACAGTTACCCGATTACCCTCTCTTACCATAATCAGCAATCCTTCGGCATCGATTTCGGTTGCCGG
The DNA here is from genome assembly GCA_039714615.1 of Pseudomonadota bacterium. Taxonomy (GTDB): domain Bacteria; phylum Pseudomonadota; class Gammaproteobacteria; order JAAEPA01; family JAAEPA01; genus JAAEPA01. The sequence continues at coordinate 4,871 of JBDLIZ010000415.1, forward strand.
ACGCGGATTACTGACCACCCGCTGATCCCGGGCAGAGATATAGGCAACGGGAATACCGATATCGGAATTCACCAGTTTCGATACGATCTGGTCCCAACGCAGGCGCAGCTTTATATCATATCGCTTGTATTCGTCTCCCTCATCATTAAAAAGATTCTCAATGATCTGTTCGGCACCGGGTGCAATGAAGGCGCGTATTATCATCGCTGGATAGGCCCGGATAGGGCGCATCACGGCATCCGACCCTGCGGCGAGTAAGCGTTGCCGATTTCGGTCATCGACACATTCCGCGAGTATCTTGCCCTGAGTTCCCAATTCGCCAAGACGATGCAGAATATCAAAAGCGACCCCATCGGACGTGGCATTTCCCTCATGACTGGCCAACACTACAATGATATCCGCATCTGCCGCACTGACCGCCTCGAGTGCCTCCGGATCCGCTGCCTGACCGTGATAATGCACTACGTTCATATCACGCAGCGATTGAGGCAAACCGGAAGTAAATTGAGTAGTAAGGATCTGAATCGGATGGTCGCAATACT
>JBDLIZ010000416.1:0-5412 GCA_039714615.1 Pseudomonadota bacterium
GTCGAAGCGAAAAGGCCTTGAATTGAGGCCAGTTTTTCGATGGTTTGAGGCGAATAGCTTTAGCTATTTAACGAGAAGCATCGGGAAACTGGTCCAATTTCAAGACCTTTGCAGCCGATCATTTTTTAACCAGACAGCTTCTGAAATCACTGCAGGGTTTAAGGCCATGCAAATACCTTTACAGATAGTCTTCCGAGGATTTCCGCATTCTGACGCAGTCGAGGCCAATGTTCGTAAAAAGGCTGTAAAACTCGAAAAATTTTATCCGCGCATCATAGGATGTAGGGTCGTGGTTGAGGCCAAGCATCACCACCACCATCAGGGCTATCTCTATCATGTGCGAATCGATTTGACTGTACCGCAAAAAGAACTGGTCATCAGTCGCGAGCGGCATAACGAACATGGTCACGAAGATCTCTACGTGACCATCCGTGATGCCTTTCACTCGGCCAGGCGCCGATTAGAGGACTATGCACGGATTCAACGAAGTGACATCAAGTCCCACGAGGTTCCGTTACACGGCAAAGTAATAACATTGGTCCCTGATCTGGATTACGGACTCATCCAGACTCCCGATGGAGGTGAAATTATTTTTCATAGGAATAGCGTTATGGGGAAAGGGTTCGACGTCCTAGAGATCGGCAGCGGAGTCCGTTTCGCGAAAACAACAAGGGATGAGGAGCCTCGAGCCACGACGGTACACATCATCGGCAAACACCATCTGGAATAGCAAATACCTATTGACTTGTCCCTTTAGGAATGCGAACGAAATAAGTTATTTCGTTCGCATTCCTAAATTGGCATTCGCCATGTCTGTGACAACCCCACTCAACCCATCGACGACGCGGGCAAGGCTTTCGTAACCTACGATGCTGGGGCGGTCCCCCGCTGAATGATATTGAGGATAGCGAAACAAGGCCGTATCGGTCACCATGATGGCGGGATAACCCGCCTTCCAGAATGACCAGTGATCCGACCATCCCACCCCCATGATCCATCCTGGTGCGGCAAGGCCTTCGGAGGGAAACTTCGCATGTAAGCGAAAACTGCTGATGGCCTGGCGTACCAGCCGACGTGACCTTAGATTGCCTACAAACCCGATAAAATTGCCTCTACTTGGATAAAAGAATTCAAATGGAAAGGGGTAAAATTGGCTGTTGTCTTGATCCGAGTAATAACCGATGGTCTCTAAGGACAACATAGCGATAATGCGCTCACCCAATGAAGCGGCACGCTCAGCGTATCGCTTACTGCCCATCGCCTCAGTATAAAAAAACGGCGGCTCCTCATTAACGAAGGCCACGAATCGCACAGTACGTAAAACATCTTGCGAGCGTGCCATTCTAGCCAATTCCAAGAGCGCAGCAATTCCAGTGGCGTTATCGTTTGCGCCGGGGGACCCTCTCACTGAATCATAGTGAGCCCCGATCACTACTATTTCCTTACTGAGATCGCTGCCTTTCTTTACGACCTCAAGGTTCTTAACGGTTCTTCCCTGCACGGTAAAGGAGTGCACAACCGGTATGTATTCGAAGGATTCAAATGTCTCAGTGATATACCGTGCTGCCGCATTGAGTTCCTGATAATGGTAAAGATTCCGTTCACCGATGTCGCCGGCAAGCGTATCCACGTGAGTACGAAGCCGGCCACTAAGGGCAATTTGCTCTGGATTCAGCGGGGGCAGAGCCCCATCATAAGACTCTCCCGGCATTTTGGTGATAATCATGCTTCCAAGGATCAATGGGGCACCTAGGCCGATCAATATCAACAGGATAAGACCCAGGCGATGATGCGCCACGGTACGCACGGATGTTACAGCAGTTGAAGTTAATAATGCTTGCCGGATTCTATCGGTTTTATAACAGCTGTTTAGAAGCCGTCGAAGACAGTGCTAAACCATAGCCTTCCCCACATAACGCTTAGCATCGCTAAGGGTTACAGCATAGCCCTTGCTATTGGCGAGCATCACGACCTTTTCCAGGCCCTTGTCGACATCCTTGAGATCCTTTATTGCATGTTTAAAGTCCTTCAAGGCGTGCTTGAAGTCACGCTTGACATGCTTGAGATCGAGTTTTGCATGTTCCATATCCTTGGTGGCATGACCGATATCCACTTCGGCGTGTGCCGGGTCGCTTTGTTCACCCCTAAAATCCCCCATGGCATGCTCGAAATCCTTGATCGCATGATAGAAGTCTCGTATCGCGTGCTCGACATCTTGCTTGGCGTGCTCGTGATCCGCTTTGGCATGCTCAAAATCCCTTTGGGCATGGATAAAATCCTTTTTGGCGTTCTCCAGACGCTTATTGACCTTGACATCGTTTTCATGATCGGCCAGGAAACGTTTGAATTCGGCTTGACTCATTATTTCACTCCGTATATTCGATGGATTCTTTAGGGTTCTATTTGCAGGAAATCTGATGTATTTAATCAGATCTGGAAAACGATGTCTTGATCGTGATCAAGGGTTTTTCCGATTGTGCTGACCAGCTCACCAGACTCCCAGGCGCCTGGAAAAATGTTTTTGGATACTCTATTCTTATGACTTACCGATCATCTGTTCGGTGTATACGCTGTTAAGGAGTACAGGTATGTACAATAGGCTATTCCTCCCCATTTTAGTGATGTTCTTGCTCGCCGTCTCGTCCGGCTGCAGCACCCAACCCACACAGGAACAGACCGGCATGGTCATCGGCGGTATCCTGGGTGGTATTCTCGGCTCTCACGTCGGCGGAGGCAGTGGGAGAACGGCCGCCACCATCGCAGGCACCGTGATCGGTGCGACGATCGGCGGGGCAGTAGGACAATCCATGGACGAACTCGACCGTCTGAAGACCGCGACCACTTTGGAGACCGTGCGTACGGGCGTGTCATCTCGCTGGCGTAACCCTGATACGCATAACCAATACACGGTCACTCCTACCCGCACCTACGAGACAAGCGCGGGTCCGTGTCGCGAATACACCATAGACGCGATAATAGGTGGCCGTATGGAAAAGGTCTATGGTAAAGCATGCCGTCAGTCCGACGGGAGCTGGAAGATTCAAGGCTAGTACAAGAAAGCACCTGGAATTATCGGGAAGGGTTAGCCGTTAGGAGGGAAACATGGACGGCTCTGTTTCATAGCCTTGGCAATTATTTAGGATCATCTCCGGGGTCGTACAGCAAATGCCCCTGTTCCGGTAAAGCCGGCTAAGATGCGGTCGAGCCTGCTCATCCTCCCGTCCCTGAAGCCAAAGCGCCATGCCCCGACCAAAGACCGACTTTTTCGCTCGACCATACGTACCGTCCAGTGGTCCGAAAGAGTTGGCTCATGTTACGTATTCCTCTTCCAGCCCATCGGGAGTTTTTCAAAACGCCGGTAGCTACAAGTCCGGTGAGGAAGTTGTCAGGATCCAATTAAATTCGTGCGAGAACAACAGGTATTCTGCAGCTTCGTGTGCCAGATCCTCATCCAGTTCTTCTTCCACCTTACCCGCTTCTTCCAGTACTTCATAATGCTTCAGCAGACGATCCTCAAGACGTTTACCCCGCCAAGCGACCGGGGCGGGGTCAAGGGTGGCATGGCAGCTTCGGCAACTCTTGTCAAAAGCCTGTCGCTCTTCCTGAAGTGCTGTCTCCTCAGTACCCGCGTTGTCCTGGAGATATGCGAGCACACTTTCGTATTCCTCCGGGGTAAGCTGCGCGATGGAAATCATACTGGTCAACCGTTTGACCCACTGGTCAGCGGTATAATTATGAGGATCCGGTTGTGCGTGACATTTGTCGCATCGACTCTCAAAGATTTCCTGGCCGGTAGCAGAGAGTCCTACATGAGGCGCCAGTGCCGCCACGATCAATAACAGGCAGCGCGTTCCTGGACACGCCATCGATTTGAAGAAGTTGCCTTGGCGAGTATTGTTGCTTCCCATGCTGGACCTGCATCGCAATTTCGGTGAAAAAAGGCGCTGGGTAGAACCTTCATGTTCGTCCCCAGCGCTATCAGATAAAGTGGCTACTGCCTTTTTTCAGAAAGTCGCCTGAAGCTGCAATGTGAGGCGATCATCATCGTCCACATTGCTTGGAACATCGACCTGATCCCAGTATTCTACGTAGCCCTTTATATTTTCCGTGAAATAATAGCCCAGGTTGAGAACGACTTCGCTGAAGTCATCCTGGCCATCGTTCGTCTCATAGATATCAAAGCGCACGAGCGGAACCCACGTGGGTCGGCCACCACTGCGAAAAACATATTGACCCTGTAGATACCAGGCATCATTTTCGAGGTCACTCGTGTCCGTCGTATTGCGATCCTCAGTAGTCAGGTAAGCACCCATGACACGAAAATTCGCAATATCTATCTGGGTGTCGAAGCCGTAACGCATGAAGTCGCGGTCTACACCCGGACCAACTGGCGGTTCTTCGCAAGCTGAAGAACCTGAACTCGATTTGCATTCCCCGTTGATGACGAGTGCGCCGATCATAATGTCGGGCGTTACATCATAGGCGAGTCGGCCATGAAACACCCGTGGATTGACGCCTTCTGAGTCATCGGCCAGTCCACTGATGCCAACACTGTAGTACAGTTGACCAATGGGGCGACCGTGGACTGCGACAGTTTGCCGGGAGTCCTTGAGCGCGCCACCATTATCGGCACCGCCGAAACTGATATCCCAGACCCGCTGTGTCGACCGAGTCAAACGGCGTGCAGCAGTGTAGGTATCGTAGGGATCGTTGGCAAGAATATCGCCCCAGGCAAGGTCCACGTTGAGTGCAAGGCTGTGATTGTATGTCAATACCGCGTGAGGGATACCGATATCGAACCCAAAGTCGTTGGTACCTTCATCCTCCGCTTCCAGCTCGAAGAAACCGGAAACATTTTTGTACATCACACCGGCGACGAAGAGTTCGATTTCATGTATTGCTCGAAGCTTTTCTTCACCGCTATCCTTTTTGTCATAGGGACGGCCAATAATAGCGGCCGAGACCGGGAAGTATTTATCAATGTGCAGGAAGTCGGAAATGGTCTTTTCGCCTTTCAGTTCGGGGAACCGGTATCCGGCTTCTTTGAACTGGCGGCCCGCCCTGTTGAGTTGCGGGTAGGCGGTGTGGCAGCTGCTGCATTCGGTTGAATATTTTCTGGCAAAACTCGGGACTGCATTGGCGTTGAATGTGACTAGCATCAGGCCAAGTGATACCAGCACTCCATATAGAGTTAGTGAACGCATGTTGTCCCCTCCTTTGGTGAGGTAATTTACCTATTTAACGGGCACGCCAACCGCGTGCCCTAACGAATAAGGTTAGATTGTGTGAGCAACGCGAACCACAATCTGAACCGTTTGTTGGACGAAGCCGCTACGCGGAGAAAGGCTTTGAGGCCTGATTAAATCTAAAATGTAACCTCACGCCCTCGCATAGAGGGATCATTCAGCGACG
>JBDLIZ010000417.1:0-5401 GCA_039714615.1 Pseudomonadota bacterium
CTCTATTGTTTTGACAGTCTGTAATACATCTTCGCATTCAGCTGCAATGGTGACGTTTGAAAATATAAGCATGGAGAAAAGTAATATTAGTATTCTATCAATCCTCTAATCATTGGACAGGACGTTCGTGAATGTCAGGATTTCAGCATGGCTGTCAGTCTATTCGGCACAGGCAATCAACGGAGTTACTCAATGCAGATTGGCTGATTGTCGACCTTCCGACCGGGTGCGGACCATTTTGAGGATGGCCGCCAGATTATGTTCAGCATTTTCGGGGTCCGCGTATTGGTGAAACAATTCGCCGATAGCATTAGCCAGCAAGATGGCAGCAACGGCCGGGTGTACTTTCGCCTGCTTGAAGTAGTCAGAAAGCATTTGGCGCATGTCTCTATTAAGCTGCCGCAATTCCTCGATGGTCGGGGTTGTCATTTGTTCGGTCATGATTTTCCTCCGGTTGGAAGTTGTCGGGGTGGAGAAACAGTCTCGCCGGTTTGAATATAAATCATATAGGGCGTACACCAATCAGGGTTCACACACTTGTGCATGAAACAGCACGCATCACACGGCGGGTCCGATTGCTCTGCCATGGCTTGCTGTAGATAGTCCAGGTGGTAGCTGCTCATGTGACCTCTTTCATATTTCCTGTGGGTTAAAGCGCACCCTCTCCTGATAGTTCTGGTCGCTGACAGTGTCGCTCAGGTGCAAGTCTATTTAATGGCTCAGCACGCTTCGGGAAAATACAGGCTCTAACGTAATTTCGAGAAAGCGCACTCTCTTGGTGAGTCGCCCCAACAACTCAAATCCGTTCTTTCTTTCCTCATCAGTACAGTTCTTACTCCTCAGTCGGATGCTAAACCGATTGGCGTATGCAACGGCCTCAATGATGGTCAGAGCATCAATTCTGTCCATCTCTTCTTGTTGCGCTGTCTCGATCATCATGTTTCCTAAGTGATTTGTTGTCCTCAATCGCAGATTTAGCTGCCGCAGGACGGGGCCTTGATTAAAATAGTCCGGGTGGTTTGCTACCACTCACAGTGGACAGTGAGCTTATTTCCCGAAGGTCTTGTACTCACCCACACCCGGTAGAATTCAATGATATTGTAAGGACAACATGAAAACTGTGAACTCGGTACAGACGGACAAAGAAAACTCCGCCACTACAATAACAGGTAGCGGTGGTCTGTCAGACGCTGCCGACAGTGTGGGTGGGATTTCCCTGATTCGTGACTCATATCAACGTCCCATAGCCTTTGCAGTGGGTAAATTGACGTGCTGAGTTAAATCAAGGATTGGCTAACTTGGCGGCGGCGGCCTTCGTTCATTCGCTGGTCGCCGTCTCTTGTTTGGCTAAAGGCCAGAAAGTGGCCGTACTCGTTACTACATAAGGTTCTTATATAACATACCGCTAATCGGCAGGAGTCGACCTATTGTGTTGAAAAACTCGAAAATCATATGAAGCCGGATTTCAGCCAAAACGCATTCTTTCCAAAAGTACGATTCAATTTTAGTGGGTGAAGCAATGTGAGGGTCTCAGATGCGGCATAAAACGACTTATATTTTTCCCAAAAACACAGGGGGACAAGGGTACAGTTCCGCCACAAATGCGGGGCTTTAATGAGGTGGGTTAGATCTTTACCCATCCATCGACAATCTGACCATTTGACAGCTCAATATTTGATCTCTGTACATATCCATTAGCTTCTAACAAAAGCGCCAAATTACCATCTATTGATCGCGTAAGTACGAAAACATCGACTGCGGAATTTGCCTCGTATCCAATAACTTCTAACGGAAGCGCGGATTCGTTAATGAATGTTGGTTTATGCATAATCGACAATCCCTATCTCGAGCTATATCTCACGGCACCATGAGAACTGTTTCACATTCAAGGTATGATGGCTGTTTGATCGAAGATGTGACGTTCGTCACAAAATCAATTGCCGGTCGGGATTTCTGCGGGAGCCAACCGAAGCACTTGTTGCGATAGCTACGAGAACCTGTCTCGCGATTGACGTTCGAATCAGAATCGTCAGACAAACTCCAGCTGGCCGATTTGGTGATACTGTGCACGTACACGATGCGGCAGAGGCGAGAGCCGATAATTGTCAGCGTTCCGGCGAGGCTGGGAGAGTGTGGTCTTGTAGGTCCGAGATCAGTAGATTATGGATACTGCCTCCGCCGGGACCGTCACCCGGTGACCTCGGTTGAGTCGGCCCGATCGGGTATCTGCACGGGCTCCATTCGGTCTCTCGGTAGCGCACGAAATCGTTCCGCAATCCCATGGCCTATATGCCATAATGTTATGTTTTCTACGGGAAATGGTGGTCGCACCTAAGCCCAGATAGGGAATCAGGCAAGGATGCTGCATGTCATTCTGAAGATCAATGTCGACGGACGCAATAATGATGTCTTGATGGCCGAATAAAAACTTGACAAGTATTCAAGGTTTTTTCACTCTCCATCAAACAGGAGTCAGATTCAAAGATAGTATGTGATGTGCTACGCACAAGATACGGTTGCGAAGAAAACCGGTCTTGATATTCAAATCCAGGCGGGGGTGCTGGCCTGGGTTACCATCAGGGGGAATAGACATAATGACGACCTTATCAAAAGAAGAACTGGCAACACTGAAAGAAAATATATCGAGTGCCGTGCTCGTACCCGGCGATAATCAATACAACAAAGTACGTGCGATCTGGAATGCCATGATCGATCGCAAACCGGGAGTCATCATCCAATGTGAAAAGGCGGCAGACGTTGCACCATCTATCGCGTTTGCGCGTAAGCATGATCTCGAAATCACCATACGCGGCGCAGGCCACAACATCGCAGGTAACTCTATCAGTGATGGTGGACTACTGATCGATTTCTCGTTAATGACGCAGGTCAATGTCGACACCACATCCAATCGTGCAACGGTCGAGCCGGGAGTGACACTTGGCGATTTCGATGCTGCTGTTCAGAAGCATGGGCTGGCTACACCCGTCGGCATCAACTCAACAACAGGCATCGCCGGTCTGACACTGGGGGGCGGCTTTGGCTGGCTGACACGCAAGTACGGTATGACCGTTGATAATCTGCTTTCCGTGAATATGGTGACCGTTGACGGAGACAGTATCAGCGCCAGCACAACTGAAAATCCCGATTTGTTCTGGGCTATACGTGGTGGAGGTGGGAACTTCGGTGTTATCACCCAATTCGAATATGCACTATATCCCGTTGGACCCGATGTGCTTGCTGGACTGATTGTATTTCCACTTGAACAGGCAAGGCAGGTATTGAATCGCTATCGCGAATTTACCAGTACTGCGTCTGAAGATATGACTGTTTGGAGTGTAATGCGTAAAGCCCCGCCACTACCGTTTCTGCCGGAAGAAGTGCATGGAAAAGAGGTTGTGGTGCTGGCCTTTATGTATGCTGGTGATTCACCTCAAGGTGCGGAGCACGCCGATATACTGAAAAGCTTCGGAGAACCTTATGGAGATCACATAGGCGTGATGCCTTATACCGAATGGCAGCAGGCTTTCGATCCTTTGCTGACGCCTGGAGCCAGGAATTACTGGAAGTCGCATAACTTCACTGAGCTGGCTGATGATGCTCTGGACATCATGATCGAGTATGCAGGTACGCTGCCATCTCCCCAGTGCGAGATATTTATCGCCCATATATCTGGTGCTGCCAACCGGGTCCCAACAGATGCCATGGCCTACGGTGCGCGAGACACGCAGTATGTCCTTAACGTCCATGCGCGTTGGGATGATGCCGCTGATGACGACACTTGTGTCAACTGGTCGCGCAACTTTTTCAAGGACACAAAACCATATGCATCAGCTGGTGCCTATGTGAACTTCATGACAGAAGAGGAAGGGGATCGCGTTGAATCCGCATATGGCTCAAACTATGAACGGTTGGTAGAAGTTAAGCGCAAGTATGATCCAGGTAATGTTCTGCATATGAATCAAAATATCAAACCATGAGGTAACGTAACCTGTCGAGAGTCTGATATTACATGGACGACGTACACGGTACACTTGCTTCAGCCGCAATTGATAGGAGTCCCCGAACATGCGAATCCTCACTTCGATCGTTCAACTCGCCCTAATAGGGCTTCTTTCCGCGTGTGATCAACAGCACTCCACCTCCGACTTGGATCCCAAGCTGGGACTTGAATGCTTTGAGAGCCATCGCCTTCCGCCGGGAACCCAGTATGAAGGAATCGAGAAACTCGCTGAGAACACGCTGACAATCAGGATCATGAATGGAGTGGAGGTGGTGATGCTGGATTGCGGACTGAACTCAGATGGGACACTACAGAACACCGGTAAATAATTTCCAGAAGTTGCACCAACACAGAGGCCTTTCTCCCGCCGGAATAGGAGATTGTTGATGCTTTCCGCGTGGATAAAGATACCCTATACGATATTTGTCTGTGTTCTCGTGCCTGTTTATTGGGTGGAGCGGGGACCTGCGAATTTTCTCTGGTTATCAGATGTCGCGCTTTTGGCTATGGTGCCGGCACTCTGGATGGAAAACCGTTTTCTGACCAGCATGATGGCAGTTGGCGTTTTGCTGCCGGAGTTCGCCTGGAATCTGGACTTCTTTCTCCGTTTGATTGCAGGTTCCGATGTAATCGGCCTCAATGCCACTGGTTACATGTTTGAATCCCATTACACACCACTGTTCAAATTCTTTTCATTGTTTCACATTATGCTCCCTTTACTGTTGCTCTGGATGACCTATCGGCTGGGCTACGACACGCGGGCCGTATATGCACAGACACTGTTGGTCTGGGTCCTGCTTCCGGTCTGCTATCTGGCGACCGATCCAGAAAGGAACCTCAACTGGGTATTTGGAATAGGGAATCCACCTCAAACATGGGTGTCCGGCTCTTTATACATGGTGCTGCTGATGCTCGCGTATCCGTTACTTGTATTCATTCCTACCCATTTCATGCTCAAGGCAGTATTCAATGGGCGATGAAGGACTAAATAAACATTGAATGGATGCTGCTCTGCCGTGACTTTCACCCCGGTGACGTCGGTTGAGTCGGCCTGCTCGTTCCCTGAGTTGTCCCGACCCGAGTCAGGCATTCCTCGGAATTCTTCATCCATGCCCCCGCCATGTGATGCACCAAGGGACTATGTATCCCTTGGTCCCGGCGCCATAACTATAAGAATTTTATGGGGATGGTGGGCCTGGAAGGACTCGAACCTTCGACCAAGGGATTATGAGTCCCACGATCCAAATCTTCTATGAATCAGAAAGTTGAAGAAACCGAAGGTGCATTCCAATCGACCCATCAACCGAACGACCGAAACCGAACGTCGTTACCGAACTGAGATGAAGTAAGTCGAAGAATCGCAAGGAATCGATCGACCGAAATCCGAACTGTACCGAACCG
>JBDLIZ010000418.1:0-5396 GCA_039714615.1 Pseudomonadota bacterium
GTTGGGTCACTATCTGAGAGATCATGGTGAGCAGTTGTCCGCCAACGCGAAGTTGACGAAGCGCGCGTTCTACGAACCGATTCCTTCCGCATTGAGAGACCGTGTTCATCTCGTTGGCTACGTTGACTATCGGGAACTCCCTCAGATCTACGCGGCGGGCGATCTGTTCCTCTTTTGCTACCTTGCAGACAATTTTCCGGGGGCAATGACTGAAGTAGGCCTGATGGAAAGGCCCATGATAGCCTTGATGAAGGGCGGCATCCCGGAGATCATTACACGGGAAGGGCAGCCTCTTTCCCTGGCACTGACCGGCGAAGTCGAAGAGCTTATCGCTAACCAGCTTGTCGCTCACGTACGGAACCATCTCGGCAACCCGATGGAAGCCGTTGATCTTGCGCGCCAGCTGGGAAGTCATCTGCGAGAACGGTTCAACGTAGGCCATATCTTGAGTCAGATGGAAGCGCATTACGGGTCTGCTCTCACCAAGAAAGCCCGTCATGCTTCACTTTCTACGGGATGAAACTGCATGTACCAGAAGCAAACACACGAAACTGACCCTTATCTCGAGCGATTGAAGCGTTACGTCGAAGAACTGGGCGTGCTTTCACTCAGGCACTCCAAACGCACCTACTGGGACCACCTTGAGGGTATTTACCGTGATCTGGTGTCCTGGGGATGTGACGAAGCGCTTTGTAACGCCGGAGTGTTCCATTCCATTTATGGTACGGAGCAGTTCCGGGCCTTTGAGTTACCGCTGGACAAGCGCTCCGAGCTGCAGTCGCTTATTGGCGAACGCGCGGAGCAAATCGCCTTTCTCAACTGTTTCATGGATCGTGCAGTGTTTGATGCTGATGTGCTCAGCGGACGGTTTCCCTATCGAATCCGCCACCGTGTCGATCAAGTCGACATCGAATTGTCGCCCGAGACCTTCGACGGTCTTTGCTGCGTGCACCTGTGCGACTGGCTCGAAACCGTCGCTAGAATTGACAACTGGCAATACCGGCGAGAAGCCTATCGGCAGCTTGCCATGCGCCAGAACGGCCCGATGAAGGACGCATACGAGCGCGAGATGTCGGGTGAGCCGTCGACCTTGGACCCGGCCGAGCCGCCATCGCGGGAAGGCGCAACCGAGTAACTAAATCGCGGACACCGTGTTCGATCACGTCATCAATCGGGTGTATTAATTCTCTGGCCCCAGCAACCACATCGTTATCTGACCTGGGCCGAATGGTTCGGGGGTAACGTGGAGGCCAATATCGGGTTCGTTCCGGGTACAGTCTTCCATCGCTGGCACGGGCGCTCCGAGCGACGGCGCTATGAGGAACGCCATGAAATCCTGCAGCAACTCACCTTCAATTCCTACGACCATCTCGAAACGGCTGAAAATGGCACTTGGCGCAGGCCGCCCTGCAAACCTCGGTCGGTGAGTATTTCTTCGGGCGGCTGAAAGACCAGGCAGAAACTCATCTCGTACAAGAGGAAACACCGGGTAGCATGATCAATCGCAAAGGAGGACATTAAGATAGAGTCGATCGCGCACACTAATGTGCAGTTGATGAACCAACTGCTCCGCCAAGGCCGCAGCGAAAACGCGCTCAAGCGAGTCTATGATGCCTACGATCTTGCTGTTGATCTTTACAGCGGCTACTTTCAGGCTGACGGAAAACCCTTCGTCGGCCACGTGATCGCGGTCGCCAGCACGCTCGCTTACCTGGGCCTCCCGGATGATCTGGTGGTAGCTGCCATGGTTCACAATATCTACGAAAGCGGGGATTTCGGTGACGGCGAAAAGAATGTCGTGACGCCGGTTCGCCAAGCACGTGTTCGCGCTGTTGTGGGTGAGCGCGTGGACGGTCTGCTGATTCGCTTTCACGAGTTGCGTTTGAGCAGGCAGTTGGACCGAGTCCTGCAGGAGTTTGATGCGCTGAGCGAGGACGATCGCCTGGTGTTGCTGATGGACCTCGCTGATCACTACGAGAAGGTTCTCGACGGTGCCCTGGCTTACTACGGCGATTGCTCCTGGCTTATCGATTTTAATGCACGCAATTTACCCAAACTGGTTGACCTTGCCGATCGCCTGGGCCACCCTCGGCTGGGTCGTATGTTTACCGACGCTATGCAGCGGCAGCTCGACTGGATGGAAAAGGTACCGGATTTTCTCAGGACCAAAGACAGGCAGAAATACCTCAAGCTGCGGATACCGGGATCCTGCGAGTTGAAGGAGGGATAGGAATCTGCATTCAGCGAGTACCGCCGATGGAGCGATTCCCTCGTACTGGCTACGCCATTTCCTTTTGCAGCAAGTCTGCCGGTACGGATTAACTACAACTAGCCAGAAACGGGATCAGCTAGATCGCTTGGATCTCAATGACTGCTTGTACGCGGCCAAGCTGCCCGTCGGCAGAGCCGCTAGGAACGGCAGTTCAATGCTGTTAGCCGCCCTTCGTCATCTGGGTATGGCAGGGCAGCTTTGCCGCAAAAGCGGACCTTCGCACCGGGAATGAGTACGTATAGCAAAGCGGTACGCCAGCAACCGGAAAATGCTACCTTTTTCTGAAGCAGTTAGAAAAAGTTTTTACTCTGACGCCTATTCGTTAAAGCCCCGCGTCAATCGGCACCGCCCCCTTTGATCAGTGCATTTAGCTCATTCACGAGAAAATCAAAAACCGTTCGTATTCTTCTGCTGGTTCTCAATTCCCGATGAGCGACTATCCAGGTATCCATTGGCAAAGGCGGAAGCCTATCTGAAACTCTTTGGACCAGGGGTTCCTTGTCCCCGACAAAATCAGGCATGACTCCAATTGCCGCCCCTTCTTTCACGAGTGACCAGCCCGTAAGATGGCTCTCTGTTTTATAGGGGAAGTTCCCGGCGCCAAGCTTGATACCGACCTGTTCCAGGACTGTCAAATAAGCATCGTTGCCGTCGTATCCGACGTAATCTGCATGTGCCAATTCATCGATGTTCGAGAGACTGCCGATTTTGTGCAGGTATTGAGGTGTGGCGTATAAATAGGCGTTGCATTGGTTTAACTTCCTGGCAATCAGCTCGGAATGTGTAGGCTGAACGTGTCTTATTGCTATATCAGCCTCTCTTCTTCTTAGATCGCTGTTAACGCTTGTCGAGATTATCTCCAGTTCGATTCCGGGCTGTTGTGCTCTCAGCTTTGCCAGTAAGGGCGGCAGAACCAATACGGCCATAGCTTCTGCAGCAGAGATACATACGTTTCCTTCGAGTGCGGTGGATTTACCGGATGCTGAAAGTGAGAGTTTGTTTGCGGCCTCACCCATCGTGCGGACATGCTCTATCAATTCCAGTCCAACAGGGGTTATTTCAAGGCTTCTGCCGACCTTCTCGAACAGGGAGACACCCAGTTCTTCTTCTAAAGCTGTGACTTGCCGTCCCAGCGTCGACTGGGTCAGTTTGAGCGCACGGGCTGCGGCGGACAGTGATCCCTCCTCCGCAGTGACCAGGAAGGCGCGCGCCCGATTCCAGTCAAAGGTAATTGTCTTCCAGTCCACGACTTATCCATGCATTTACGCATAGTAGGATGGCATATTTTAGCATTATTCTTTCATTTGCGCATAACTATACTGGGTACCCATGGGATTTAGATGAAAGATAAAACCCGTTTCTGGAGCAAGCCAGCGACAAAGTACTCGCTAATGCCGGTACCGGATTAAGCCAGTTACGAGGAAATACTCAAGATTATGCAGCGACACTTCAATACGGAAATGGAGTTGTCAGGAACAGGTCGGGTGCCGTAGCCCCATTACGAGTCCTGGGCCGGAATCCTGAAAGTTCAAGATTTTTAAATCGCAATCTACAGAGGCAAAACGATGAACACTCGCACACAAACACTACTTTCGACCCTCTGGATATTCGTCATCCTTAATATATTCGCACGGGACATTCACGAGCTTGGCCGACCAGGGATGCTGGAGCAAGTGATGTCCGGGGTTGTTGACGGGGTGGTCGTAACAGAGGGGCTCATGTTACTGGGCGGCATCATGTTTGAGGTTTTTATTGTCATGGTCATTCTATCCCAGGTACTCAAGTACAAGATCAACCGGTGTTTAAATATGATCATGGGCTTGATCGCAATAGGGATTGTTGTGATCACCAATCTTTCTCCCGACCTGGACAACATTTTCTTTATGGTTATCGAAATGATCGCCCTGGTGGCAATCATCGTGATCGCATGGCGATGGAAGGTCGAAACGCCAGAGATTGAGTCGAATCAGTCATGATAAATCTGAAGAAACCGGAATGGTTTATCCTGATCGGGTTGCTGCTACTCAGCTTCGTCCCTTCTGTCGGTGGAATATTTCGACTGGTGGAGCTGGGCAGCGGTTCAGGATTTTTGCCTGAAAATCCGAGGATACAGTCAGCGCCAGTTCCAGTTGTATTTCACATTATGAGCGCTGCTACCTATTGTCTTCTTGGAGCTTTTCAATTTCTACCGAGCATCAGAAAGAACCACCCGAAATGGCACCGGCTGGCAGGTCGTTTACTGGTTGCTGCAGGCATTGTATCCGCCCTTTCGGGGTTGTGGATGACGCACTATTACGCCTTTCCTGGTGATCTTCAGGGCGACCTCCTTTATTTTGTTCGTATTATCGTTGGATTCGCCATGACCGCTTGTATTTTGCTGGGCCTGGCAGCGGTTTTGAAAAAGCGGATTGTGCAACATCAGGCCTGGATGATCCGCGCATATGCATTAGGTCAAGGAGCAGGAACGCAGGTATTGACCGCGATTCCATGGATGTTGACTGTTGGAGAACCCAGCGGGCTTACACGGGATATTTTAATGACCGTTTCCTGGGTGATTAACATCGTTGTGGCTGGATTGATTATTCATAGATATGTACCGCAGCGACCAGACAAAGCTATAAAAGCGGACTTATGTGCCACCAGCGACTTATAGCGACGTTATCCGTCAAAAGGACACAAATACAAAGAATCGTCGTATTTGGCAATTCCGGGTCGGGATCCAGATAACCATCCGATGTAACTGCATATGTGCCGTCAATAATATTCCAGTTCGCGCAAAAGGCGACAGATGAAAATGCCATGGCCAGAAACAACGTTATTTGCTTCATTTTTCACCCCATTCATATAGATCGCTCTTGCCCCACGGCTGACCGAGAAAACCTGTGGCGGCGACCTGAGAAAGTTGTGGGGAGGGCCTTCAGTCCCAATGAGCAACCGCTAGTCTCTCGCGGCATGCGTGATCAAGAAGCCTTTTCGTTCTCCAGGGCTTTTTCGGTGATTTCCTTGTACAGATGAATGGCGCGGCTTACGAGTTCCTCGTATTCAGGATGCTTTTCTATCAGCGGCTTGGCTTGTTGAGCGTCGGTCAAGGCGTTGTCCAGAAACTCAATATCCCAGTCGTTAA
>JBDLIZ010000419.1:0-5393 GCA_039714615.1 Pseudomonadota bacterium
CCAGAAACAACGATGTAATCGCGCTTATCACCGGTCCGTTATGCGCAACGGATGTGAACGATGTGCGTACCATCCTTGAATGGGCAAGGCATTCTGAAAACGCTGACAAATTTATCAAGAAAGTCGATCAGACTCATTTCAGCAGTCAGAGCAAACAAAACAAGTTACAAGTGTTCAAGACACACCTAAACAATGCCAATGGTGGTAGTCCAGTTTCAAACGACATTCTTTTTGAATTCATGAAGCATTTCCACCTTCTTGGCTATGATCTGGATATCAGGGCGGGAGTTACTTTATCGCTGCTTCACTCTCTGATTGGTCAACATTCACAAGACAATGTACAGGCTTTGTGGACTCGGCTTGTCGATGAGGTCCAGTCCGCTAACAAGAATGCTGGCACCATTTCACCAGAGAGCCTTCCTGAGGAGTTGCAGGATGTCTTCAAGCAACAAGTCTATGAGGTCATCCCAGAAGAGCTTTCATCTGTTCAGCTAGAAGCAGAAAAAACGGATGTTCAGCCCGCAGCAGAAAAAACCGATTGGAATCAGCACGCGTACGCATCGGATCTTGCGATAGCGAATCTCATTGGTGCATGGAATGAGAATAGCGAAGCTGATCTCGAAATCATCGGACAGTTGATAGCCGGGGATTACCCTACATGGATTTCCAGACTGAGGGAAGTTCTACAATTGCCGGATAGTCCGGTTTCCCTGAAAAATGGCAAGTGGCGTGTTAACGAACGAAAAGCTTTATGGGAGTCGCTCGGCGCAAGACTTTTCGATAATAATCTGGATACCTTTAAGCAGTGCGCTATCACCGTCCTGACAGAGCGTGATCCTCAATTTGACCTGCCTGCTGATAAACGCTATGCCGCCAGCATTCATGGCAAGGTGTTATCACATTCGCCTGACCTTCGGAAAGGCATGGTTGAAAGCCTCGCGCTTCTTGGTTGTCAGTCAAAAGTCCTGACCAACTGCTCGCAGAATAAGCCAGAGGCTATTGCGGTTTTGGCTGTTCGCGAAATATTCGACACCACAGACTGGGTGCTGTGGGGAAGTTTGAATAGTCTGCTCCCGATCTTGGCAGAGGCGGCACCCGATGAGTTTTTAAGCGCGGTTGAAACGGCATTACAACAATTGCCTTGTCCATTCGATGAACTTTTCTCGCAGGAAAGTGATGGCATCACTGGCGGAAATTACCTCACCGGCTTGCTCTGGGCGTTGGAGTCGCTTGCCTGGGACCAGGCATATTTGGTTCGCGTCTGCGTGATTCTTGGCAATCTCGCCTCTCATGACCCTGGGGGCCAATGGGCCAATCGCCCTGCGAACTCTCTCACAACTATTTTACTTCCGTGGCTCCCTCAGACGACAGCGTCTATCGATAAACGGAAGGTCGCACTGCAAACGCTTGAAAAAGAGGTGCCGTCAATAGCATGGAAGCTCGTGCTTAGCTTGTTGCCCAACCAGCATCAGATTTCATCAGGCACTCATAAGCCGTCATGGCGCAACACTATTCCCGATGAATGGAAAAAAGATGTTACCCATCAAGAGTATTGGGAGCAGGTTTCCTTCTATGCGGAACTTGCGGTTTTAATGTCAAATAATGACATTGAGAGACTGAGTGAACTGATTAATCACCTCGACGATCTACCAGCTCCTTCTTTCGAAAAGATGCTCGAACGCCTGTCATCCGAAGATATTGTTAATAAACCAGAGGATGAACGTTTAGATCTATGGACAAGATTGACCGCCTTTGCCTCGAAACACAGACAGTTTTCAGATGCAAAATGGGCGCTAGACGCTGACAGCGTATCTAAAGTTGAGGTCATTGCCGCAGAACTCACTCCAGAAAACCCATTGAACCTACATCGCCGGCTATTTAATGGTCGTGATTTCGATCTATATGAAGAACGAGGAAACTGGGAGGCGCAGCGACAGAAGCTAGAAGAGCGCCGGTGCCAAGCAGTCAAGAATATTCTCGCTTTTGGTGGAATAGATGCGGCGATTCAATTCGCTGAATCTGTCGAATCACCCTCACAAGTTGGTAATTCTTTAGGTGCTATCGCAGGCGCGGACACAGATACCGCTATACTTCCCAGCCGTCTAGTTATTGAGAATCAACAACTCGAAAAATTCATAGGAAGCTATGTCTGGAGTCGACAGAGCCGTCTTGGTTGGGTATGGGTAGATGAATTAGATAAAAAAGACTGGTCGGTATCGCAAGTTGCTCATTTGTTAAGCGATCTGCCTTTTACTGATGAAGCCTGGAAGAGAGTGAATATTTTGCTAGGCGAATCCGAAGGAGAGTACTGGACCAGGAGTAGTGCGAATCCATATCACACAGAAGGCGACATTGGAGTAGCCATAGATAAGCTGATTGAATATGGCAGGCCTCATGCTGCTATTGATTACCTTGATCGCATGCGTCATGACAAGCAGCCGCTGGATAAGGCACGAACTGTGATCGCACTTCTGGACGCCGCATCATCAGAAGAGCCTTCATATGCGGTTGATGCCTATCGCATAGTGGAGCTTATCAAAGCCTTGCAAGACGATCCTGATACCGATCCCGATGATCTTTTTCGGGTGGAATGGGCATACTTGCCCTTGCTGAATCGCCATAGTGGTGCTTCGCCGAAGCTGTTGGAAAATCGGCTGGCGTCGGACCCGGCATTTTTCTGTGAGGTAATACGTCTAATTTACCGTTCGAAGAACGAAAAAAAATCCGAAAAAGAACACAGTGAACGAGACCAGGCCATTGCTACAAATGCGTGGTCACTCCTTCATGAATGGCAAACGCCGCCAGGCACGCAACTTGAGGGCTCATTTTCGCAGGAGCAATTCAGGCTGTGGCTTCAACAAGTCGAAGAGACATGTAGTGAATCCGGGCACCTTGAAGTGGCCCTTACCCATGTAGGACAGGTTCTATTTTATTGTCCAGCCGATCCACAAGGATTGTGGATAGTTCAGGCAGCCGCCGATGCACTTAACAATATGAATGCCGAAGAAATACGAAAAGGATACCGTACAGAAGTTTACAACTCGCGCGGGGTTCATTGGGTTGACCCAACTGCAAAACCAGAACGTGAACTTGCTGAGCAGTACAGGCAAAAGGCCGATGAGGTCGAGAATGCCGGATATCAGCGTTTCGCCGTTACACTCCGAGGCCTATCGAAATCTTATGATCGTGATGCCGAGCGAATTATTGCGGAGCACAGTAAGGAGGAGCCCGAGTGAGCCCCTCATCCTACACCGAAGACCCCCTCGTCCAGCAGACCGCCACCGACTACCTGGAACAACAGCTCGGTTGGAAGTCGGTCTACGCCTACAACGAGGACTTCGGACCAATTAACCGGTTCGTCCGTGACTCAGCAAGGAGGCAATATGAGTGACATCATCATCTTCGAAGCGGAGGAACAGCAAGTTGAAGTGCGGCTGGAGGGGGAGACCGTCTGGCTGACCCAGAAGCAGATGGCGGAGCTGTTTGACAAGGATATCCGAACCATCAATGAACATATCGGCAATGTATTTGAAGAAAGCGAGCTGGAACGCGAGGCAACTATCCGGAAATTCCGGATAGTTCGTCAGGAGGGGAAACGGCAGGTCCGCCGTGAGATCGAACACTACAACCTGGACGTCATCATTTCCGTCGGTTATCGGGTCAAATCTCAGCGCGGCGTGCGTTTCCGCCAGTGGGCCACCCGCGTATTGCGCGAGTACCTGACCCAAGGTCATAGCCTCAATGAACACCGGCTGGCCCAGCAGGGGTTGGCGGAACTGGAGCAGGCGGTTGACCTGCTGGGCAAGACCCTGACAAGGCAGGCGCTGGTGACCGACATCGGGCGGGAAGTGGTCGGCTTGATCCTGGGCTATGCTAAGACCTGGCGCCTGCTGCTGGATTACGACGAAGGGGAACTCAGTGTACCTGCCGGGGCGCAGCCGGCTCGGGGCGTGTTACGGCTGGAAGAGGCGCGCCGGGCGCTGGATGCCCTGGCCGGGGAACTGGGCCAGCGCGGCGAGGCCAGCGAGCTGTTTGCCCGTGATCGGGGCGAGGGGCTGGCGGCGATCCTGGGCAATATTGAGCAGACCATGTTCGGCGATCCGCTGTACAGAACCCGTGAGGAGCGGGCGGCCCATCTGCTGTATTTTGTCATCAAGAACCACCCGTTTTCCGACGGCAACAAGCGCTCTGGCGCCTTTCTGTTTCTGCTGTATCTGCTGTATCTGCGGCAAGAGGGGATGCGCCTGACCCTGGATGAGAACGGCCTCACGGCGCTGACACTGCTGATTGCCGAGAGCGATCCGAAAGCCAAGGAGTTGATGGTGCGGTTGGTGATGAATCTGTTAAGTTTGAAGTTCGAAGAGTGAAGTTTGAAGGGGCACAGATGAAGTCGGATATACCGGAACGGACATTCGAGTTTGCCAAACGGGTGGTGAAGCTGTGCCATGTTCTGGATCAACAACCGGGAGTTTCCAGAACACTTGCCAATCAGTTGCTGCGTTCGGGCACGTCTGTTGGTGCGAATGTGGAAGAAGGCCAAGCGTCACAGAGTGAAGCTGATTTCATCAGTAAATACAGCATTGCATGCAAAGAAGCTCGTGAAACCCATTATTGGCTTCGACTCCTGGCCGCATCCGAAATTATGCCGCATGAACGACTGATCGAACTTGAGACCGAATGCAACGAACTGATCGCCATTTTGACGAGTATCATTAAGAAGATGCGGGGCAAGCAGTGACTTCAAACTTCTCACTTCCCCCTTCAAACTTCAGCGAAGCGACTCTCGTCCAGCAGACCACCGCCGACTACCTAGAGCAGGAACTCGGCTGGGACTCGATATACGCCTATAACATTGAGGACTTCGGCCCTGACAGCCTGTTGGGTCGCGCTTCCGACCGCGAGGTGGTGTTGAGGCGCACGCTGCGCGAAAAGCTGGTGGCGTTGAATCCGGGCCTGCCCGCTGCGGCCTACGACGATGCCGTGCGGCAGATCACTACCACCATCGCCTCGCAGACCCTGGTCGCCACCAACCGTGAGAAGTACGCCCAGCTGCGCGACGGTGTGCAGGTGACCTTCCGCAACGACCAGGGCGGTCGAGAACGGCAGAGGCTGCGGGTGCTCGATTTCGACGCGCCGGAAAATAACGATTTTCTCTGCGTGCGCGAGCTGTGGGTGAAGGGCGACCTCTACCGGCGGCGGGCGGACATCATCGGTTTCGTCAACGGCCTGCCGCTGCTGTTCATCGAGTGCAAGAACCTGCACAAGAATCTCAAGACCGCCTTCGAGCAGAACTTCTGTAAGCGCTAAATTAACCCCATCTATCCTAATTCGAGACAGCGGTGCATGATGTTCTGCAAGAGGAGGACATCATGGAACAACAAGCTAAAGCAACA
>JBDLIZ010000420.1:0-5381 GCA_039714615.1 Pseudomonadota bacterium
CGATCTAAAGAGGTGATGTCGGTCAATAGCTGAGTCTTATGTTTTTCCATTTCGATCGAGATCATGTCAATCTGTTTACGGACTTCTTCATAGCGTTGTAAAAACTTCACTATGGGTTTGGTCGTGTTGAACAGACGCGCAAAAAAGCCCTGTTTACGATTTGGATCTAATTCATCGACGTCGAAGCCGCGGATTGCTGCCACCATGTTGCTCAAGGCGTTGCCCGCGGGGCCGACATCCTTGGATTTGACCTTATCCAGCATATTGTCGGAGATGGTCGTCAGTTGTTCCTGGGCCTTGGCGCCGAAAAAGATGATGGAGTTTGTATCCTCAAGGTCGATTTCGGCCATCAGCGTTTCTATCTTGGCCTTATCTACAGTGCCGGCCTCTTGATAGGGCACCAGATCCTGTGAGACCCCAGGTACGAGCTTGTTATCTAGCATAGGGCTGCCCAGAGTATCCGCTGCGGCTTTTTCTGCTACGGGTGGGGGGGCGTTTTTGATCACTGGCTGTTTCTCCTGTCTGAATTCGTTTGTTGGTTCGATATATTATATGGTGTGGATCAAGTCATCGAGAATGAATGTGGCACAGTCTGAACCGACTTTGTATCGGCCATACTACAACTTTGCTCATGCATATAGTAGTCTAGACATATATCACACCAGCATAATGGTTAGTGCCGTTTTCACGCAGTTTTCGGGGTCGGTTTTAGGGTTTATTTTCGTGAATTAAGCTACATTTCCAAATGACAACTATAGACAACAGTACCATAAGAAACCGGCGTCAGATCGGTATCTGGTTATTAATCTGCTGCGCATTGATCTTCGCCATGGTGGTATTGGGGGGCGTGACGCGTCTGACGGGGTCGGGTTTGTCCATGGTGGAGTGGAAACCGGTCTACGGGGTGCTGCCACCCATGAATCAGACCGACTGGGAGGATCTGTACGAAAAATATAGTAAGACGCCCGAGGCACAAAAGATCAATATCGGGATGGGTCTCGAGGGCTTTAAAGGCATCTTTTGGTTGGAGTATCTTCACCGGATCCTGGGGCGGCTGATTGGGGTGGTATTTTTACTTCCTTTCTTGTTCTTTTTATTGATGCGTAGGGTAGATAAGCCGCTGATGCCCAAGTTGGTTACCATGTTCGTGCTCGGTGGCCTGCAGGGGGGGCTGGGCTGGCTGATGGTCAAGAGCGGTCTCGTAGACAACCCCCATGTCAGCCAATATCGCTTAACCGCTCATTTGATGCTGGCCGTGCTCATCTATGGCTATATCCTGTGGGTGGCCCTTGGATTGCTCGCTGCGGGAACTGTAACGCGCACCATTAATTCTCTGGGGAATCTAAAGTTACTGACCTATTGCTTTTTGGGACTAGTGGCCCTGACGCTCACCTCGGGAGGTTTCGTGGCGGGGCTCAAGGCCGGTCTGGCGTATAATACCTTCCCGCTCATGGATGGACGCTGGGTACCGGAGGGGTTGTTCAATCTGCAGCCCTGGCCAATGAACCTTTTTGCGAATATGGCCACGGTGCAGTTCAATCACCGGGTGCTGGCCATTCTAGTATTTGTTGGCGCCGTGATCTTGTGGCTAGTGGCGAGACGGTATCGACTAACGACAGGCCTAAATGCAGGAATGCATGTGTTGCTGCTCGTGGCTTTAGTTCAGGTCGGCTTGGGTATTTCGACCTTATTGCTCCATGTGCCCGTTCCCTTGGCAGCGGCCCATCAGGCAGGCGCCTTGGTAGTGTTTACTGTGGTGGTGTTTCTCGCTCAACGATTACAACGGATCGAGGTCTATGCAACCTGAGTCTGAGAAGCTGTCTGGTTAAAAAATGATCGGCTGCAAAGGCCTTGAAATTGGCCCATTTTTCCGATGCTTCTCGTAAAATAGCTAAAGCTATTCGCCTCAACCCATCGAAAAACTGTTCTCAATTCAAGGCCTTTTCGCTTCGACCACTTTTCAACCAGACAGCTTCTGATATATATTCCCAGGCATCATGGGTATACCGATGATGAATATCGATGGTTCTGAAAAAACTATCAAGGATTAAACCATGTTGGAATGGATGATTCACCATATCGCATGGGTAGCGGCAGCGGGTGTGGTCGTGTTGATCGGGATAAAGCTCGTGGTCTATCGTATTGTCAAACGATTGATGAGTAAAACGGACTCAGCGGGTCAGTCCTAAGTCTGACAGGTTCCTGGACAGGATAAGATAAAGAAAACCTCAAGGGGCTGGTTTTCCAACCAGCCCCTTGAGGTTTCAGCAAAGTTCAATAGCAGATTCTACTGAGGATTCTATCGAGGAGTATTGATCGATAAACGCTATTGGTTTTCGGGTACTACGGCCGCGAGGTTCTGCTCGGGCGTATTGCCGGCTTTGTGGGCCTTGTGTTTTTCCCTTAGCCCCTCTGCCATTTCAGTGATCTCCGAGAGGTCACGGAGCATTTCGCTCCACCCGTACCACAGTGCATAATCCGGATTCGCGTGAAAGGCCCCCTGAAATGCGCGCATCCGATGTTTCAGGTGCATCACGAACAGTCGCTGTTCGATGGGCCGTGGGGCGTGGTGAAAGGTCAGCAGATCCGGAAAGGGATAGGCATAGCCTTGCGGTTTTTCCAGGATGCCGTCTTTATAGAGGTCGGCGATGATACGGATGGCCTGCGCCAGCAGATGATCCGCCTCTCGAATGATGTCATCGCCCTTTTTGAGTTCCCCGACGGCAAAATTCTTTGAATGACATTGGCTGCAGGTTTCGATCATCTTGTTGCGTTCCCGATCGAAATCCTCCTGGGTCAGGCGTGCCACATCCGCTGCCTTGACTACATCGAGTCGCCCCGTGGGGTTGCCTTTGGGATCGAGTACCCCCAGGGCCTGAAGGATGGTGATCTGATCCGCTTTCCATTGTTCATCCTCCGGCAAGGGCAGCCTTACCGCCAGAAATCCCCAGGCCGTGCGTACTTCGTGATTGCCGTCTTGCATGTGGCAGGTCTGACAGGTCGGTGCGGCTACGGTCTCTCCCAGCACCCCGCTTTGTTTCAACAGGGCTCGAACGCCATGCTTGGAGGTTGAGTACATCTCCCACTGAGGGTGGTCGAAGCCCATGTGGCAGGTCTGGCAGGCCTGCGGCTGCAAGGCCTCTTTCATTGAAAAGGCGTGACGGGTATGACAGGAGTCACAGGCGGCATGTCCGTAACCGGAACCCTTTGCCTTGAGATCCTTGATCTCCTGCGTGCTCTTCAGACCGATCTTGTGACAGCCACCACATCCCTTTTGCCCTTCAGTCAATGCCATGGGGAGTTGATGGGTGGTGGGCATGGCATTCAGCGCGGCCCAAGCGAAGGCATGCTTGCCCTTGGAGAACTGTTCGACCTGTTTTGGGTGACAACTCTTGCAGGTTTCAGGCGTGGGCAGCTTGGCCTTTTGAGCGTCATCGGCGCTGTTGTGATCACTGCCGTGACACACTGAACAGGTCACCCCGCGTTGGCTGTGTTTGCTGCCCATCCAATCGGTCACCAGATTGGGTTGGGTATCTTTGTGGCAGTTAACACAACTCAGACCGCTTCCCGGCTTGGCGAAGGGTGCTGACGGTAAGCTCAGCAGGAGGACTGCTAGAGCCAGCAAGACATTGTTTTTATTAGTCACTTTCATTCTCCTTATGGAAAGGATAGGCGGGAGACTGAATCAAGGTTATCCACCGGTGTCATCACCTGCGGATGTAAATATTCTACAATTATCCATAGAAACACAAATCTGGTGGGGAAAGCATTGATCTAGATCAAGCTCTAAGCATTGCTAAAACTTGACAGACTGCATGGTCACGACTCTGGTTATGACCATGATCATCAATCATGGGAGACACCGCTGTGCAAAGGGAAACGATTAAGGCATCTGAATTCAAAGCAAGGTGTTTGCAATTGATGGATGAAGTCAAGAAAACCGGCGCACTGCGCCTTGCTGCGAAACACCACAGGGACGCTGAATCCGTAATTATTACATTGATAGAGCACTAGGGGACCGATCAAAATAGGGAGTATCTGCTATACCTTGTTAAGGTGTAAGGCAAAATGATCGGTCCTGCTCCTGTGGGCTTGCCGCTAGTCTCAATTTTCCTATGTATCGCTATCCGCTAGTTTTACAGGTGAGACAAAATCATCCGGTTTGACCGCCATGATCGAGCAGTTGATCTCCTTCAGCACCTTTTCAGCGGTATTGCCGTAGATCAGACCTTGCAGTCCCGAGCGTGCCGCCGTGCCCAAAACGATCAGATCCACACCCAGTTCATTGACGAATTCCGGAATGACCTCGGCCGGGTGGCCGATCAACAGGTGGAACTGTTTTTGTTTAAGGGTGAGACCATAGTGGTTGAGCAACGGGTTGCAACTTTCTTTGAGTTTCGTCCTCAGTTCGTCCACGAACTCGGTGAGATCGGGGCGTACCTTGCGCCCTTTTTTGATTCCCTTGGCACCGTATTTCGGTAAGGCATGAACGATATGCAGTTCACTGGATTCCAATGCCGCAACAGCAGCGGCGTTTTCCAGGATTTTAGCGCTGAGGCCGTCACATACCAGATCAATGTGACTGCCCTCACCAGGGAATGAAGCGAGAACCCGCTTAGTGCGCTTAGTGACGCTCCCCTGCTTGGCGATCCAAAGTGTACAGGGGCAGTTAAGGAACAGATCATGCGACGGACATTCGAAGACCCGCTTTTTAAGCTCACCCATGTCGCGCGCGGTCAGCATGACCAGATCGTGACCGTTTCTTATGACCTCACGGGTGGTTTCTACGAATTCCTTACCCCAACGGATCTCTGAACTGACCTTCTCTACCCCTTTTTCCCTGAGACGCTCTACCACACCCGCCACAAAGGCCTCTCTTTTATCTTGAATCGTTTTCCGGAGCTTCTCGGGATTGCGCACGTTCCACCATTCTTTTAGATCCTTGGGATATCCTCCAATGACATGAAAGACCTTGATCTCGGCCTGACTATTGATTGCCAGCTCGGCGGCATGATCGACGATGACCAGATTCAAGACCTCTGGATGCGAGCACAAAAGAATTTTATTAATCTGCTTCATAGAATGATGTCCCCAAATATTCTCAGATACACTATAACAGATAGTGACCGGCTATCGCCCATGCCTATTTTAGATGGATATCGTAGCAATAAACGGCAATGACTCAAGGTTTATTTCGTATAAATTTGGGCATTGCAATGCATTGTGCAAATTTCTATGGCCTTGGGCTGGGCCTGGTTTGATTTAAATAGGGCTAATGAACCAAATTACAAAAAGATATCCGAGGTGATGTTCTTAAACCAGCTGCGGGCATAGGCCGCCTCCACTTTACGTTCCCATGCTGAGGCGTCCAGGGGTCACAC
>JBDLIZ010000421.1:0-5381 GCA_039714615.1 Pseudomonadota bacterium
CGCACTAGATGGTGCTCTTTCAATTGGGAACCATAATGAAGTGGCATATCCCAGCCGCCGAAATTCACCATTCGCGCATTTTGCTCAACATGATGATGATACAGCGAGGTTCGTTTTGCCATAGATAAGTCTTGAGAAATAATCGGTTTAGTGCTCTATCAAGGTAATAATTGCGAGTTCAGTTAGCTTGTCAACGTTCACGGCAAGGCGCGCCTCGCAGATAATGGCCATTCCCTTGTCAAGAGGTGCAACACCGTCCGTGGGCGTTGACAAGCTAACCCGAAGGGCGTCCCTGTGGTGTCCCGCCGCTGCGTTCCAGTGCTCGACAAGGGAATAGCCATTGCTTTCGCCCTGCGCCTTGCTGCGAAACACCACAGGGACGCTGAATCCGTAATTATTACCTTGATAGAGCACTAGGAGCCTATTGGACTTAGGTGATCGTAGCGAGGGGAAGTCGGTTTGAGGCAGATTTTTCGATCCTTTGAGGCGAATAGCCATAGCTATTTAACGAAAAGGATCGGGAAATCTGTCCAAATCCGGCTTTTCCGCAGTAGATCAGTCCTATGTTCGACAGGCTCCTTAAAGAGTATATAATTTTAACCTTACATACAAACCAAAAAAACGTCTCATTTAGTAGGAGTTCATAATGCACATCACACGGACCGGCCTCGCCCTGGTTGTTCTTCTCTCATTGACGGTCGGCGCGCAACCCTTGCCAGGCCCACTGCAAGTCAATGAGGCGTGGATCAGAGAGGCCCCGCCCAACGCCATGGCATTAGCCGGCTACATGACCGTAAACAACAGCGGAACTGAAGATCGCCAGCTGATGGCCGTTACCAGCACGGACTTCGAACGCATCGAACTTCATCGCAGCGAGCTAGTGCAGGGGGTGGCCAGAATGATCCCTCAAGATCGTATGCCGATCCCCGCCGCAGGCCGCCTGGAACTCAAACCGGGTGATTATCACCTCATGCTTATGCATCCACGCAGATCACTGAAGGTCGGCGACGAAGTCAAGGCGATATTGTCTTTCGATAATGACCAGCAGCTGACGGCGGTCTTTACGGTAAAAAAATCCCAAGGCAGTGCTCACGAGCACCACCATCACCATTGAATCTTAAATCATTGGAAGCATTCCTTATCCCGGGGAACCGGATAGGCGATCAGCATTTCTTTACCAAGATCCGCTGGACCAACGGTTTCTCACCGAGCGATTGCAGCATCAGGAATACACACCCGGCACTCAGGCAGAAATTTAACGGGGAAGATCAGCTCAACCGTCGTAAAGTGGACCGAGGATGAGTACGCCGGGTACCACCCCAGGGCACTGAGAGGTAGGTGGGGTTCTATTTGCGCTTACACTCAAAGCGCATCCCAGCTCCGGCGTTTGCGCCAGGGGATCCGTGGAATGACGAGTCCGAGCAACAGACCTCCAAATGCCACCCCTGCACCGGTGAGAAACCAGTTCCTTTTGGTCGCTTGCCTCAACAGATCGTTATTGTCTCGAAGTTCATGGGCGGTCTCGCGTTCCCGGTCCAATTGTTGCCGCAGCTGTTGATTTTGTTCGGAAATTTGGATAGGTCTGGCAGCGCTGTGGCGCAGTGATGCCAGTTTTTCGAGTAGATCTTTATTCTGATCCTGTAGACTGCGCCGCTGTTTCTCTAATTGAGCGTTTGTCGAGCTCAAGCCGTGAAGTTTGTTTCTGAACACCTCACCCTCAGCTCTCAAGCTCTCATTCTCCTGCCGCGCCTTGATGAGCTGATCTCTAGCGGCGGGTGCATCCATTAGAAAACGGCTCATAATCCAACCTTCAACGCCTGATTCAACCCTTATCCGCGAATAACCGTCGGAGGTGTTCTCCAGTACGGTTACCGCAGTTCCGCTAGATGCCATGTGCACAATCCTGTGTTCAGTGCTCTTACCCGAGCGGATGGGAAATTTCGACTCATCGGCAATGTAACGGGTGCTCTGAGCAGAAACCACGGCAGCGGCAGATAGCAGAGAGAAAATCAAAATAATGTGTTTCACTATGACTCCATACAAACATCAGTCTTATCCCGATCATATATAACAAGTGCTCACCAATCATTGTTGATCCGTTATCAGTAATTAGCGAGGTTCTATCGGTCTGCGACATGGTGGATAGTTGTATCCATGTCGCAAATATTCGCCAGGGCAACCGGAATTTTAATATTTTAGCTTTTCAATATAGGAAATTCCTTAGATCGGGGTTTGTGAAAACAATCGAAATCCTAGTAAGGCTGTCAGTGAATACCGCAGTAGATTTCTATTTTCTCATAAATCCTCAGCTCTATCGCATCGCATCATTACCACTATACCCATGACGGATATCGCACCATCAACATAGCGATATGGGTACATATACTACGGGGATGCTGAACCCTGGCTGAACGGAGCTGGATAAATAATTTTATGCCCGATCCGCAATGATAATCCTTCTTCAGTTTTGATGTGATAGGATAGGATTAACACCTTATATTTATTCATGTCTTCATGCCTTAGAAAGGCAGACGACACAGTTGACCAACTGGCGCCGAATGATCGTTAATCTATAGGAATTCACAAGTATGGCCGACAACGAAACCCCAGCGAGTAAAGGTGCAGGATCAGACGAACAGGCGAGCGTAAAAAAGACGGCTGCCAGAAAAAAAGCTAGCCCGCAGAAAAAGACCTCACCGAGAAAAAAGGCGGCGCCAAAAAAGAAATCAGTGCCTAAAAAGAAGGCTGCCCCTAAAAAGAAGACCACAGCCAAGAAAAAACCCATTCCGAAAAGACAGGCCGAAAAAGAGGCAGCGGCCGTGGCCGCCGCTAAACAAGCGGAAACGCCCAAAGTGAGTCCTGACAAAACCCAGCAGGCTCCGGTAGCAGAAAGTAAAAAAGGTGTAACACCCCCTCCGACCACGACCGGCAGCACGAAGAAAAAGAAGATGGTCCTGTGGCCCTGGGTGATGTTACTCGCCCTTGGAGGTGCAGCAGTCTACCTGTTGAACGGCCCGCTGAGAACTGGAGATCAGGCTACAGATCAAAGCCCTGCCTCCGCGGCCGCAAAGAAGGATACGCAATCCAGCACCCCCGCCCCTGTCACTGCAGATGAAAGCAGCGTGCCCGCCATGGCGAGTACCGATACGGCAACTCAGGCTGAAGCGGAACAGATCAGCCCAACCCCGGAGACGACCCAAACCGAATCGCCCACCATACCGAGCACACAAACCCCAGATACAACCGTTTCCGAAGGCGTTACCCCTCCCGCGGAAGATACAAAACCCGCTGAGACACCGGAGGCGATCAGCATGAAACCCCCTCCAGTTCCCGGCGCAGAGGAAAGTCCAAATCCTCAGCGAGGCATCAGCAATCTTGAAGCCGAATCTAGAGAAATAAGCCCCGGGCCCGCGGATACCGCCATCGCACCATCCACCGACAAGGCATCGGTCCCCGCGGTTGAATCCGGACCGGGTGAAGAGCAGGTCGGCACCGCAACACCCGAGATGACTAATCCTGAGGAACAAGCCCAAGGACCCGTTGCCTCGCCACCGAAAAGACTTACTGAAGACGCACCGGCTACAGAATCCGAGACTGAGGTCAAGCCTACGCAAGAACCTATAACCCCACCTACTGAGCAGATGAGCCCCCCCGCCCCTGCGGACCAATTGACTGCTTCCGGCGAAGCAAATCCCATAATCGCTGAAGAAATCTCCGGTTCCGGGGTTGCGAAAACCACCTCACCGCAAACGGAAGAAAAACCGTCGCCCAATTCAACGAACGGGGCGTATACCCCAAAACGCATGGCCCCCCCCGCCAACGCCTGGACCAACTACTGGCAGGCAAGAAGACAATATAGAACACCGTATAACTATCGCCCGTATTACCCCCATCTAGGACATTATCCCTACGGCTATTACTATGGGCGACGCGCTCCATATACGGTTTACAATCCCTATCTTCGTCGTTGGGATATACTCAGATAAGGACTAGGGCTAGTCCTTATCGACTATGAAATACTGAGGGGGTGATGGCACTACGCCCCCCCTATTGGTATACCGCTAAAATAGCACCTAACTTGTACTTAATTCACCGGAAGCCTAGCGCGAAGGGCGTCGCGATCAATCCACCAATGATCACCGACGATCACGTCGATTACCTTCGCCAGCTTAGGCAGGAATACCTCGGGATCATTCAATTGCAGGACCTCCATCCAGACATTAATCCCCTCCTCGTCCTCCATTCCTCGATGACGTTTAGCGACTTGAGCCAAGATCTGAGCGGTGAAAAACATTAGCCTCTTGCGCTCCTCGCCTTCGGTACGCAAATCTGCAATATAGTGGGCCACTGCCGCCGCTACCGCCGCGCCATCGGAGTTATCGGGCGTTTCATCAACGATGTAATTCAACAGACTAGTCGTCAACTGAGGGCTTACAGGGTAAGTCACGGCAAGCCAAACTCCGTGACCCAAGGCCACGATAGATAGCTCCTGATCGCTCTGATACATGATATCGCAGGCCTCTATCGCCTCCTGCCAACGCTCCCCTGCTACCAACACATCGAACACCTCGCGGGCCATCTCCCAGGCTTCCGCAGACTTAGCCAGGCCGAGCAGTGTCTGTGCTATGGCAAGCCTAAGCTTGGCCCGATCCAGCGGATCACAATCTTCTGGCAGTTCCTGCAGATGCTGGCGATGGAGCTTGAGTTCCTTCTCAAGCATGACGCGTGACTCACCGATATCCAGGCCCGCTATGGCATCTTTCAGGGGATGCTGACGACCGATTTCACTCATAAGATCTCCAAGTATTCTCCATTATCCTCATGGATAGGTTTTCGATAGCAGCACAGTCTGTCGATGTCACCTCAGGGCAAGGCGTATCGGATAATCCTAATTCCCGTACCCCATCGCAACCGTGAGTAGATATCCACATTCCAAAAACCCCAATTCTCGCTCCTGAGAGGCGTATATGCCCTTCTGGGCTTGATATAGATAAATATATCTGTAAATTAGCTTGCATGAAAATCCGCGGGCCGCATTCTAATAACAATCGCATATAATGGGGCCCGCCTACAAGTGTACTTCCAAAACGCTCAATTAATGAAAAGACCAAGTTCGCTAAATAGAGACGACCTGCTCAGTTGTGGTTATGGCAAGATGTTCGGACCCGGTAATGCCCAACTTCCGGTACCCAACATGCTGATGATGGACCGCATAAACTTGATCTCCGGAACCGGGGGACGATATGGCAAGGGAGAAATAGACGCCGAACTAGATATCCATTCCGATTTGTGGTTTTTCGGGTGTCATTTCCCAGGAGATCCAGTGATGCCGGGTTGCCTGGGTCTGGATGCCATGTGGCAACTAGTCGGATTTTTCCCGG
>JBDLIZ010000422.1:0-5377 GCA_039714615.1 Pseudomonadota bacterium
GGCAAAGGCTGCCATTGCAAACCGTATTATTCGTGCAGGTATCGAAACCGGTAATGCTTGCATCAGTTTTCAAGTGGTTCAGGAATGTCTCAATACCATTATTCGCAAAGCGCAAATCTGTCTTACAAAAGAGCAAGCAGATAGTTATTTGGATGCATCGCTGAGTCCTTTGCTGCGTATTTACCCTAGTATTTCGCTTTACAAGCGTAGCCTGGATATCCAGTCACGCTACAAGATCAGCTATTACGACAGCCTGATTGTCGCCGCCGTCCTCGAAGCCGGTTGCAAAACCCTCTACAGCGAAGACCTGCAACACGGCCTGCGGATCGAAGGAGTAACCATTGAAAACCCGTTTAGAGAATAGTGAGTTGAAATGAACAATGATGTTGGTGTCGAACACTGGGATAAAGAAAACAAGGGAGAATTAACGGAGCAAAGTGCGATGTGCCTGGAAAACTCATTCGTCATGGGTAAAGATATCCTTCATAAAAAAAGGGGCGTTACAAACGCCCCTTTTTCAATGTTCCCTAACTCATCCTGATGGGAATCCCTGTGTAGTTATTGATGGATTACTTAGCTTGCGTGGTGGCGGGTGTTGTGGGTGCCACACCATATGGGTAACCGCCCCAGCCCCCGGGATAGCCGCCCCAGCCGCCGGGATAGCCGCCGCCCCAGCCGCCGTAGCCGGGATAGCCGCCGCCCCAGCCGCCGTAGCCGGGATAGCCGCCGCCCCAGCCGCCGTAGCGGCCATAGCCGCCGTAGCCGGGATAGCCGCCGCCCCAACCGCCGTAGCCGGGATAGCCGCCGTAGCCCCAGGGACCACCGCCGCCATACCAGGGACCACCACCCCAGCCGCTGCCCCAAAAGGCGTCGGCGTCGTCGACAGGTACCATGGCTGCGGAACTGGCCAATACGGCACCAACGATTAAACTTGCAACCTTTTTCATTTTTTCTACCTCCAGTAGGAAATGTTATTTCGGTTCAGAGAACGTTTTAACCGATAAAAAAGGCGATCAGCTTTCAAAAGGATTTGCCTCTCCTCCTAGGACGAGGTTAGTTAAGTCCGATGTCAACAATCTGATTCGTTCCTAGGAGCAAATCGATTGTAGTATCCAGCACCTTTTGCACGGTTAGTGACCATCATACCGCCAGCGCCATCGTCCTTCAAGATTGATATTATCGGACATAAAAACCGGTTTAGTTTTGATCTCGATCAATTAGAAGTATTTCCAGAGAAGAGAATCGGTTGTACTCTGCTCACCCGAAAACCCATCCGTCATGGGTATACATCTCGTCTTCAGCTCGCTTCTCACCCTGCCTTTCACCCTTCACCCTTCACCCTTCACCCTTCACCCTTCACCCTTCACCCTTCACCCGGCAGAGCCGTTCAGATCTGTTGCTGACGGATTTGTCACCGATTTATGCCTAATCCCGCCCTCACCTGAGGGGTTTTAATACAGCTCGTTTTTTTCGTGCAGGGCACGTTTCACACACCGTCCCATGGCGCCGGCTTGTATTCGCGTCACCCTCTCGTTAAGGTAGTCCGGTTCTCGGAGAGTGGAACTTAGAAGCAGACTAATGCATCAATTAGAAAACGAAAGCCCGGGCCTATACCTGGCAATGATAAGCGTACACGGTTTGATACGTGGGCATGATCTGGAGCTCGGCAGAGACGCCGATACTGGAGGTCAAACACAGTACGTTGTGGAGTTGGCTCGATCCCTGGGGAGTCGTCCGGAGGTGGGCCGGATAGACCTGTTCACACGGCGGATTGTGGATCCCGTGGTTAGCGCTGATTATAGTAATCCCGTTGAGGAATTTGGTGAGGGGACGCGGATCATTCGTCTGGATGCCGGGCCGCGGGAGTATATCCGTAAGGAAGAACTCTGGGATCATCTGGACAGCTTTGCCGACAATATCTTGAATTATTTTCGCGAGCAGAGTCGAATTCCGGACCTCATTCACAGCCACTATGCCGATGCCGGATACGTGGGGGGGCGCATCGCGAGTCGGCTCGGTGTGCATCTGGTACATACCGGACATTCTCTTGGTCGGGTGAAACGAAGACGCTTGTTGGCCACCGGGATGAAGCGTGAGCAGATAGAGTCTCGCTACCATATGACCCGGCGCATCGAGGCGGAAGAGGACATCTTGGCCACGGCAGAACTGGTGGTGACCAGCACCAGCAGCGAGATCGAGGAACAGTATGGGCTCTACGATCACTATCGTCCTGAGCAGATGTCGGTCATCCCGCCGGGCACCGATCTGAATCGCTTCCTGCCTCCCAATGGTGATGAGATGGAGTCGCCTATGTCGCGGGAGTTGGCCCGTTTTCTTAACGAGCCAAACAAGCCCATGATCTTGGCCTTGTCCAGGCCCGATGAGCGCAAGAATATCGCCACCCTCATCAAGGCCTATGGCGAATCGAATGATTTGCAGCAACTGGCCAACCTGGTCATCGTCGCCGGCAACCGAGATGACATCCAGGATATGGACGATGGTCCCCAGGATGTGCTCACCGAGATCTTGTTGCTGATCGACCGCTATGATCTTTACGGCAAGGTAGCCTATCCTAAGCACCATAATCCCAGCGAGGTGCCTTTGCTCTATCGGTTGACCGCTGTCACCAAAGGGGTATTCATCAATCCAGCGCTCACCGAACCCTTCGGACTGACCCTCATCGAGGCCGCTGCCAGCGGTTTGCCGCTGGTGGCCACCGAGGACGGGGGACCACAGGATATTATCGGCCTCTGTCATAATGGGGAATTGATCGATCCCTTGGATAGGAAGGCCATGAGTGGCACCCTGCTGAGGGTGCTGGGTGATCGGGAGTCATGGCACCAGCTGGCCCGTAACGGCATCGAGGGGGTACATGCGAATTATTCCTGGCGGGCCCATTCGGAATCCTACCTCAAGGCTATCCGTCCCTTGATCGAGCAGACCGAGATTTTGCCCAGGGCGCCATTGAGCTATCGCCCCATGCTGTATCATGATCGGGCGGTGTTCTCCGATCTGGATCAGACCCTGTTGGGCGATCCCGATGCCCTTGCCCAGTTCATCCATCTGCTACGCAGTAACCGCCGGTGTGTCACCTTCGGTATTGCGACCGGCCGGCGTCTGGATGCCGCCCTAACGATTATGAAGCGCCATGGCATCCCGACGCCGGACGTGCTCATCACCAGCGTGGGCACCGAGATCCACTATGCCCCTCAACTGACGGCGGATCTCGCCTGGCCACAGCATATAGACCATCTGTGGACCCCCAGGACCATCCGTCGAGTATTGGCGGATCTTCCGGGTCTCAAGCTGCAGCCTAAGAGTGAGCAAAGCCGGTATAAGATCAGTTATTACATCGATCCCAACAAGGCGCCGCAGCTCAACGAGATTGATAGCCTGTTACATCAGGCAGACCAGACGGTTAATATTTTTCTTTCTTTCGGTCAGTTCCTGGATATCATTCCGGTGCGGGCATCCAAGGGTTTCGCGTTGCGGTATTTTTCCGATCAGTGGGACATCCCCCTGGAAAATATCCTGGTGGCGGGGGGGTCCGGTACGGATGAGGATATGATCCGCGGAAATACCCTGGGGGTGGTGGTCGCCAATCGGCATCACGAGGAGCTTTCCCAGCTCACCGATATCGATCGTATCTATTTTGCCGAGCACAGTTATGCTCGCGGAATCCTGGAGGCGGTCGAGCGTTATGATTTTTTCCGAAAATGCCGGTTGCTCAAGCATGACTGAGCGATTGTTTCTCTGCACCGACCTGGATCGCACCTTGCTGCCCAATGGTCCGCAGCCGGAAACCCCTAGAGCACGTAAGCGCTTTGCCCATTTAGCGTCTCGTCCGCAGGTCACCATCGCCTATGTTACCGGCCGTCATCGGGCCCTGGTGGAAGCGGCCATGATCGACTATGCCTTACCCTTGCCGGACTATGTGCTTGCCGATGTAGGCACAACGATCTATGAAGTGACGGAATCGGGATGGCAAGTGTGGTCCGAGTGGCAGGATGAGATAGCGCCTGACTGGGCCGGAATGGATCGCGTTGCGGTACAGGCGCTGTTCGCCGATCTGGGGCAACTGCGTCTTCAGGAACCGGCTAAACAAAATGCCTTCAAGCTCAGCTATTATGTCCCCTTGGAAAGCGATAGTGATCTGTTGCTGAAAGAGATGCAGGCCCGTCTGGATGCACGC
The DNA here is from genome assembly GCA_039714615.1 of Pseudomonadota bacterium. GTDB lineage: Bacteria > Pseudomonadota > Gammaproteobacteria > JAAEPA01 > JAAEPA01 > JAAEPA01. The sequence goes on from JBDLIZ010000422.1 coordinate 4,193, forward strand.
GCAATTCGGGCGAGCCTGATCTGGAGCATCGATGAGCCTGCCCAGATCGGTTTGCTGGACGTACTGCCCGCTAGGGCGACCAAATATCATGCGATACAATTCGTGATTCAGCGCCAGGGGTTTTCCCCACAGGAGGTAGTATTCGCTGGTGATAGCGGCAATGATCTGCCTGTATTGACAAGTAAGCTGCAGGCGGTTCTGGTGGCCAATGCATCGTCTGAAGTCCGCCAGCGGGCCCAGCAAGAGGCAAGGGACAAGGGTACGCAGGATCGGCTATACCTCGCCCGTGGTGGTTTTTGCGGCATGAATGGCAATTATGCCGCCGGTATCCTGGAAGGCGTGGCTCACTATAATCCACGCACGGCAGAGTGGTGGGAGTAAAGCGACGGAGCCTTCCTTTTATATCTGGTGGCTAATGAACGCGTACACGTATACGTGCTCGTGCTCGTGAACGAAGGGAATAATATGCTGGACCACGAAAAATTGGATGTTTATCAATGTGCTATAGAGTTTTTAGCGGTTTCGGTAAAAGTAATGAAGTCCATACCCAAAGGGCATAGTTCTTTGGTAGATCAATTGAAGCGGGCATCATGGTCGATTCCCCTGAATATTGCGGAGGGATGCGGTAAAACCGGGCCAGCGGACAAGGAGAGATTCTATGCCATCGCACGAGGATCTGCGATGGAATGTGCGGCGGCGCTGGATGTTTGCGGGGTGCTGCGGATCACGGATCCCAAGCTTCAGAAAGAGGGAAAAGTTCTGTTAACTCGGGTGGTTGCTATGCTAACGAAAATGTGCCGCCCGGACGAGAAATATCGAGCACGTTCACGAGCACGTGTAGGTGCACGATCACGGGATCAATAGTTTCGACTGGGGCATTCCTCAAGCCACTCGTTATGCGGGTAGCCTGTGGCATACTCCGCCGTGGCAGGTGCAGTAAAGCAAGGTTTGGCAAACAGACGACCGACAGTGATACAAAAAACACGACTCATTGTTTTTGGTGAAGTACTCTTCGACCAGTTTCCGGACGGTACAGTGGTCCTCGGTGGGGCGCCTTTCAATGTTGCTTGGCATCTTCAGGCCCTAGGATATGCCCCCTTGCTTATCAGTCGCGTGGGCAACGACGGTCTGGGTGCGCAGATACGTTCCAAGATGCAGGACTGGGGAATGGATCTCAATGCCTTG
>JBDLIZ010000423.1:0-5366 GCA_039714615.1 Pseudomonadota bacterium
CATTTTTGGCGCAATGCTTTTAACGATCCATGTTGATTTGCCTTGTGTGCGCCCGGCATGGGCATGATCTTATGGGGTGTAAGTCCCCTGTACATTATCTGGAAAGGAGTCGTTCTGGCAACGTTAAAAAGTACCAGCTGTAGTCAAGGGCTGAGGGGCGACCCGATGTCTGAAAGAAGCCGGAGTGCAAACCTGCGAGCTGACGAACAGAAATCGCATATAAGGCCGAACCCCTGGGTGAGGGAGCACAACATTCCGAAGCCCGTCCGGAGAACATGGGGGCTGGTAAATGCGGCAGTTGTGCAGGCAAAGATCATGGTCTTATCCGGGGGTGAGAAGCAGTGCTTCGAACGCGAAGCCAGGAGGTCGAAGCTGGGCTTTTTTGTGGAGCAGGGAAGCGTAACGAACAGGAACCGGGTCAAGCTTGCGCAAAGTCTATTGCATTATTAGCGCAATAATGCAGACTTGCCCTAGTCCTCGTGATCCGGTTCTCCACCGTAAAAAAACTAGATTTAGACAGTTTTCCCGATTCTTTTCGTTAATAGCTGCGGTTCCACCCGTCCCTTCGCTCTTCCACTTGCAATATCAAACGCCGCATGCTTTACTTCAATGTAAAGAATACTAGGGAAAACGATCATGACTATTACAACACTGAGTTCTAAATCACAGATGGTTCTACCTGCCGAAATACGTCGAAAGCTCAACATGCATCCCGGTGACCGGCTAATCATCGAGGTAGAAGGCGAACATGCCGTGATCCGCAAGGCTCCGGTCTCTGACGTCGAAGCGCTGGCCGCATACCGCTCAGAAGCATGGAAGGACTACGCCGATGAGATGGATAAGGCGCGAGATGAGTGGGAATGATGATTTCTGAAGGCAGTCGAATCTCGCTGGATAGCGTAGCATTGATCTATTTTTTAGAAGGGCACAAGCGATACTCGCCAATAGCCAAAACGATCTTCGAGCGTATTGAATCCGGAGAATTAACAGGGGTTATGGCAAATTTAGTATTCGCTGAACTTCTGGTCCCCCTTTATCGATCCGGAAACCCTATGGCGGCAAGGAGATTAGTCTCTCAACTGATCAACTTTCGAAATCTGGAAATTATCCATTTGACAACTGAAATCAGTATGGAATCCGCTAGACTGAGAGCGGACCATGGTCTGCGAACCCCGGATGCAATTCACGCAGCAACTGCCATTAACGCCCAAGCAACAGGGATACTGACGAATGACAAACGCCTGAGCAGTCTCTGCCAGGAAGGATTGTCAATATGGCTGTTTGACGATTTGTCATAGCGTCACCCGAATTAGCTCTCCCCCTATCGAAGCACAACCCAATGATCTTTGACTACAAACTTCCCCGTCGCAGTGAACTGCGCACCGCGATCTCCGCAGCCTACCGGGCCGATGAGACCGAGGTTGTGGCAACATTACTCAAAGAGGCCCGCCTTGAAGCGGACCTCAAGCAAGGCATCATGGACCGGGCCCGGCAGCTGGTTGAAGGGGTAAGAAGCAAACCCCGGCGCGGGGGAGTCGAGGCGTTCATGCTGGAATACGGGCTGTCCACCCATGAGGGCACGGCACTGATGTGCCTGGCGGAATCGCTGTTACGCGTACCCGATGCCAAGACCGAAGACGAACTCATCGAGGACAAGCTGGCCTCGGCCGAATGGAGCCGTCACCTCGGGCACAGCGAATCGCTGTTCGTCAATGCCTCCACCTGGGCCTTCATGCTGACCGGTAAGCTGTTGGGCGCCAAGGAGAGCCCCGCACACGATCTGCGCAGCGTGCTCACCCGGATGCTGGCGAGCAGCAGCGAACCGCTCATTCGAGAGGCCGTCATGCAATCCATGCGCATTATCGGCAGTCAATTCATCATGGGGCACACCATCGGCGAAGGATTTGAGCGCGCTGGATCCTTTATTAAACAGGGTTACCGGATGTCTTTCGACATGCTCGGTGAGGCCGCGCGTACGGAGTTGGACGCCGACCGATTCTACCGACGGTACACCGAGGCGATCGCCGCCCTAGCACCGCAGCAGCGCCAACCACCACCGTACGGACACGAGATCTCGGTGAAACTCTCGGCCCTCGCACCGCGTTACGAATTCGCCCAGTACGAACGCACCATGGACCGTTTGCTGTCTCGCCTAAGGAGACTGGCGCTGGAGGCCAAGCGGGCGAATATCGGGCTCACCATCGATGCGGAAGAGTCCGAGCGCCTGGAACTACAGCTGGATCTGTTCGAGGCCCTGGTCAGCGAGCCGGCGCTTGGCGGTTGGAGTGGATTGGGCATCGCCGTTCAGACCTATCAGAAAAGGACCTATTATCTGCTCGACTGGCTGGCCGATCTGGCGCGGCGCAGTGGCAGTCGGCTGATGGTCCGATTGACCAAAGGGGCCTACTGGGACGCCGAGATCAAACGCTGTCAGGAAGCCGGCTTGGCGGGCTATCCGATCTTTACCCGCAAGGCCTCTACCGATGTGTCGTACATCGCCTGCACCCGCAAGCTGCTAAGGTACTCCGACGCGCTCTATCCCATGTTCGCCACTCACAATGCCTACACCGCGGCGATGATCCTGCTCATCAGCGGCGATTACCGCGATTACGAATTCCAGCGCCTGCATGGCATGGGCGAGGCCATGTTCGAACAAATCAGGCAGCAAGACAAAAACGCCCCGCTCTGTCGTATCTATGCCCCCTGCGGCGGACACCAAGAGCTGTTACCCTATTTGGTGCGCCGGCTGTTGGAAAATGGCGCCAACACCTCGTTCGTCAACCGCATCCTCGACCGCAGCATCCCGGTGGAACGTATCATCGCCGACCCCATCAATAAGGTCGCCCATTATGATCCCCTGCCCCATCCACGCATCCCACTGCCAGGAGATCTTTACGGATCGAAGCGACCAAACTCAAAAGGACTGGATCTGGCTGATGAGCAGCAACTGAACGCCCTGGCCAGTGAGATTAGACATTTTGCGGATCAGGGCTGGCGGGCCACCCCCTTGGTCGATGGACAGGCTATGGAGGGAATCCCGCGAGCCGCATTCGACCCCAGCGATCGGCGCCGCCAAATCGGCGAGGTAATCTTCGCTACTGAAGAACAGCTCGACCGGGCCATCGCCTCGGCCCACAAGGCCGCCGAAGGATGGTCGGACACCCCGGTAGATAAGCGCGCGGCCTGCCTGGAACGCACCGCTGAGCTGCTCGAATCCCACATGCCGGAACTCATGGCGCTATGTATGCGCGAAGCCGGTAAAACCCTGGCCAATGCCGTTGCCGAGATCCGTGAAACGGTGGACTTCTGCCGTTATTATGCCGAGCAGGCCCGTTTTAGGCTATCCACACCGGAGGCTCCGCCCGCAGGCCTCGCAGGGATTGCGTACATCGGCCACGGCGTCTTCGCCTGCATCAGCCCCTGGAATTTTCCCTTGGCCATCTTCTCCGGCCAGATCGCCGCGGCTTTAGTCACCGGTAACACGGTGGTCGCCAAACCCGCCGAACAGACTCCCCTGATCGCCGCCCGGGCGATCGAACTGTTTCATCAGGCCGGGATCCCTGAAAACGTATTACAGCTCATTACCGGAGACGGACAAGCGGGCGCACGACTGGTCAGTGATTCGCGCATTGCTGGCGTGGCCTTCACCGGAAGCACCGCGGCCGCCCATGCGATCCGCAATTCACTGGCCGATGGCCGGGGCGAGATCGTGCCCCTGATCGCCGAGACGGGTGGCCAGAATATCATGATTGTGGACTCCACCGCCCTACCCGATCAGGTGACCGAGGACGTGATCAGATCCGCCTTCGACAGCGCCGGTCAACGTTGCTCAGCCCTGCGCGTATTGTGCCTACAAGAAGACATCGCCGAACAAACCATCGAACTGCTGGCCGGTGCCATGGAGGAACTGCGCGTTGGCGATCCCGCCCTATTGAAGACCGATGTAGGCCCGGTCATCGATCCGCAGGCCATGGATAGACTCCGGGCCCATGACCAACATATGTCCAAACAGGCGCGACTGATCCATCGTTGCCGCCTCACCCCCGAAACCGAATACGGGACCTTTTTCGCCCCCTGCGCCTACGAGATCGACAGCATCGATCAACTTCATCAGGAACACTTCGGTCCCTTCCTGCATGTGCTGCGTTACCAGGCCAGTGAACTCGATGAGATCATCGAGGCTATCCATGCCACGGGTTATGGACTCACCTTTGGGCTGCACAGCCGCATCGACGCCGTTGCACAGCGCATTCGCCAGCGGTTGCGGGTAGGAAATATCTATGTCAACCGTAATATGATCGGTGCCGTGGTAGGCGTACAACCTTTCGGCGGAGTAGGCCTCTCCGGTACCGGTCCCAAGGCGGGCGGCCCGCATTATCTCTACCGTTTTGCCACCCAGCGAAAAACCCCGCTTGACAGTACCGAGGACAATAAACAAATCCGCAGTAGTGCCTTTTCAGAAAAACGTAATGATCGATGGACCGCCGCACCTTTAATCGGAGGAGAGACCCTAGCGGGTAGGCCCGTAGATATCACGGCCTACGACGATGACAGACGCATCATCGGTAGCGTTATCCCGGCTACCCCCGAGCACGCCGAGCACGCCTTATCGCAGGCCGCGGCAGTCCGTCTCGATTGGGATCTGACCCCAGCGCAAAAACGTGCTGATTGCCTGGAGACCACAGCGGATTTGCTTCTCAAAAATGGCTCGGCACTGAAATCACTGTGCCACGACGAAGCCGCCACCCCTGCGCAAGACACCGAGCGCGACATCCGCTCAGCGGTCGCCTTATGCCGGGCCTATGCCCAACAGACCATTGAGGAGTTCTCCGAACCGAAGATCCTCCAAGGCCCAACGGGGGAACGCAACGAATATCGACTTCACAACCGAGGGGTATTCATCTGCGCGGGCGCAAGACAACAGCCGGTATTAGCCCTGACAGGAATGATTGCCGCAGCCCTGGCCGCCGGCAATCCGGTCATCGTCCTACCCGAACAAGGTTATATATTGACCGCAGCAAGGATATTTTCATATTTCTTGGCCGCAGGTTTTCCCAAAAATGGGTTACATTTCTTGCCGTTTATGACTAGAGAGTTACCTCATCGACTCCTAGACGACCAGCGGCTCGCAGCAGTGGCCTATCTGGGTGATGAGCAGACAGCCTATGCCCTCGATGCCCGACTCGCCAGACGCCAAGGACCGATCATTCCTTTGCTCGCCTCGATAAAAGAACAGCAAAACGGCGGAATGTTCGCCAACCCCAAAAGCCTGTACCGCTTCTCTACCGCCCGCACCGTGTCCACCAACACCACTGCCTCGGGAGGTAATGCGTCCTTGTATGCGATGGATGAGTAGCACATTATTG
>JBDLIZ010000424.1:0-5365 GCA_039714615.1 Pseudomonadota bacterium
GGCCGCGCCGGACCTGAAGGCATTCCTGGAGCGTCAGCTGCACAGCAACGAGCGTTACGAAAAACTTCGTCGGGTGCTTGCCAGATACCGCGAAATCGCCGCCCAGGGAGGCTGGGAGCTCATCCCCGACGGCGAGACTCTGAAACCCGGTATGAGCGACTGGCGGGTACCCGTAATCCGCCGACGGCTTTACCTCACGGATAGTCTGAAATCGGATGGGTTGTCGTCTACTGCATACGATGAGCAGCTCGTCGAAGCCGTCAGGCATTTCCAGATGCGCTATGGTCTGGACGTGGATGGTGTGCTGGGCAAGGAGACGAGGGAGGCGATGAACGTGCCGGTCGAGGCAGTCATCCGCCGCATTATCGTAAACATGGAACGTTGGCGTTGGTTGCCGCATGATCTGGACGGAGTCCGCGTGGGAGTCAACATTGCCGGTTTCGACCTAGGAGTGTTCAAAGACCTCAGGCTTGAGATGCAAATGCCGGTCATTGTCGGTAAGACCTATCACAAAACACCGATCTTCAGTGACTTGATCAAGTATATCGAGTTCAATCCCTACTGGAATATTCCACCGAGTATCGCCCGCAACGAGATGCTACCCAGGCTCAAGCAAGATCCCCGCTATCTAGTAGAACGCAACATCCGTCTTTTCAGCGGCTGGGGAGCGGATGCCAGAGAGCTGGATTCAACAACCGTGGACTGGCGCGGTGTCAGCGGCAAGCAGATGAACCGGTACAAGTTTCGCCAGGATCCGGGTCTTAAGAATGCTTTGGGCACGGTGAAGTTCATGTTCCCGAACGATTACAATGTGTATCTACACGACACACCCTCACACAGTCTTTTTACCCGTCCGGAACGTACCTTCAGTCATGGCTGCATCCGGGTGAGCAAACCGGCGGAACTGGCCTCTTACCTTCTCGGTGGGGAGGAAAACGGTTGGGGAATAGAAAGGGTAATGGAGGCTATTAACAGCCGCAAACGTACCGTTGTTCCTCTCGACAAGCCTATCCCCATCATCATTGCCTACCGCACGGTGTGGTTAGATTCTGAAGGTAATGTCCGCTTCAACAAAGACGTGTACGGGAGAGACAGCATTCTTGAGAAGGCGCTTTTCGAGGACCAGTTATGGCTGGCTCCTCCACCCAAAGAGGATGTATCATGAGTTCACTCTCCGAGGGAGGCGCCTTCGTGCGCACGCAGATCGGCGCCTGGTCCTTCGACAAGCTGGAGAGCATGGTTTTGCAGCAGATACCGGGCTATGAGATTAATGTCGACCCGTTCTGCTAGAATCGCCCGCCTGAAAGCCAGGATCTAGGTTATACACAGCGAGCGCACACGCGCCGCATCTTCGCCGAGAAAATACATGCTACTTGTAATTCATCCTCGTGCCAGAAACTCGTGCCAGAAATTTCTCTTATCTGATTCTATTTATCATTACGCTGCTCACCGTTTCAGCCTGTGCGACCAAAAAGGAAAGCATCACGGTTCAGCAGGCAACGGTCGACCTGAGCTTGCTGCAAACGCTGTCGGAGGAAAATATCTCCTATGAAGAACAAGGTTAGGCCGGTGCTGGAAAAACGCTGTGTCGTCTGTCACGGTTGCTATAGATGCGCCCTGTCAGCTCAAACTGTCTTCACCAGCAGGTATTACTCGCGGCGCCAGCAAGGTAAAGGTCTACAACGGTGCGCGTTTTATAGTGGAGCCGGAAGTAAGGAACGTCGTGTTAACTTAACCCGCACTCATGACTTCTCTTCATTCTCCATCGCCTTATCCATAATTTCTTTGTAGAGATGTATTACACGAGCTGCCAGTGCTTGATATTCAGGATGCTGCTTTACAATTGATTTGATCTTGTTTGTGTCGGCAAACACCTCTTTTAGAAACTCGATGTCAAAATCATTAAGCAGCTTGCCTTGATCGACCTTTTCTTTAAGTGTCAGTGCTCTTGGGAGCCTCTGCGCTTCCATCCTTTGCAAAAGCACCGCGATGACACCTGTGTCTTTTGATAATTCACTCATGGTTGAGATTTCCGAGAAAGCAAATATCGCTATGATAAGGAATGGCTCAATAATGACCGAGTCATTATTGAGCCACCCCTTACCTTGCTCCGATACTCAGCCTTTACTTCGTTCGGCCCAACACCAGCACTTCGACCCGCCGATTCTCGGCACGACCCTCGTCGGTGCTGTTACTCGCGATCGGCATCTTTTCCCCAGCCCCTACGGTACCAATCTTATAAGCAGGCACTCCCGCTCCAATTAGGTATTTGGTCACCACTGCCGCACGTTGCTCGGAAAGATCCTGATTGTAGTCGTCATCGCCTACGTCGTCCGTGTGGCCGATAACCTCGATGTAGGTTGCTCTTTTCAACTGCTCCCGCGCATCTTCGCGGTTTTTCTCGATGAGCTCCCTACCCTGTGCGGTAAGCTCCGCACTCCGGCGGGGGAACAGAGCAACGCTCGGGAACCGTATGGTGTCCAGCGCACGCGCCTCGCCTACTACAACAATCTCAACCCGGCGGTTCTTGATCCTGCCCTCCTTGGTATCGTTTGAAGCAAGTGGATCGGTTTCACCCAGTCCGACGACCCGCAGCTTCTGCGCCGGGGTCCCGGTCTCAACAAGATAATCACTCACCGCCTGGGCGCGCCGTTTGGACAGATCCAGATTGTAATCTGCATTACCGGTATTGTCGGTGTGACCTACAATGATGCCCGCATAAGCCTCGGCCAGTTCCGGGCGCAGGGTATTGCGGTACTCTTCGATGGCCTCTTTGCCGCTTTCGCTGAATTCGTCACTATCAAAGGAGAACAGTGCCGCGGCCGGGATCAGCACCGTGGCGAGCATCCCCGAGGGGGCGCCCTTGATCACCTCAACCTGGGCATCAAGCGTGACGCCGTCACAACCAACCACGGTCGCCATCTCGGGCGTCCAGGAACTGGAATGCCAGCATTCCCCGGTACCACTGTGCACGATGTTGCCATCCGAGTCCGTTACGTATCCCGAAGCCGCATCACGCTTATCGGCGTGCACGGTACCTACCGCTAATAGAACATAGGAGAGCACCCCGGTCATTAAAGGATTTAAGATTTTTCTATCGATATGCATATTGATTCCTTTCCCCCACAAGGAGGTTTGTAATAAAAAACGTATGTATTCGCCCCACATCTTGCGAGCATATGCCTTTCTTTATTTAGGCGTATAACTGAATTTCTGTCCCCCAACGCTCGCCTCATACATCAGGCCGCCCTTGGCAACGGTGAAGATGGCCATGCCCTTGCTGTATTTACCCACCGTCGTGGCGTCTTTTTTCCCACCACTCGCCCCGGCAGAACTCCCCGCGGTCGTGGCCGCCGCCGAGACACCGGCGGTGAGCGCCACGGCAGTGGCCTGGGCACCGAACTCAAAATTGCCACTGGTGAATTCATCCAGCGCACGTTTGTCCTCGAAAAAGATGACCTGACTATAGACCTGGCCACCCAGTTGGAAGCCGATGGTCAGTTGAGTCATGGAGGTGTCACCGATGTGCTTGCCACCGGAATAAACCCTACCTTTGCCATGGGCCCCGCCGATACCCACACCGCCCTTACCGATGCTGGGAAACAGGGCGTAGCCGTGACTGTTGTTGAAAAAGCTGCCGCTCTCGCCAGCGTCTTTGAACACCTTGACGGTATCCTGGTACTTATCGGCCCATGCATTGGATAACGGCAGGGCGAAAAGTAACAAGATGATGTACCAGTGCATTTTCAGTTTCACGATGGACTACTCCTTTGATGGTGTTTAGTTTCTTAGGTTATTACTCAATCTATTTTGGGTAGTGCTTCAGTAGCGTTTATGATTAAAAATCAACCACGTTGAACTCTTCATCAATCACCATAAATTTGGGATCAATGTGTGTGGCTTAAACACAATTAGAAGCACTACCCAATTCTAATATCAGGCATACTATAATGTAGCTTCCTAATAATATTCAAGTTTTGTAACAATTTGTAACAAAATTAAGTCTAGTATTGGGGGTTGGGGCGCCGCGGGCATGATGCGCCATAGTTTCAAGTATGACAATGACTAACCTATTGCTGCGTTCAAAAGCGCCCCAACCCCCAATGCCAAACTCCGAACCCCCCCTTCATGTCAAGCACTTTCGACAGCCTGTTAAAGTGTAATAGCAGGATGATCGATCCCCTAGGAGGCTGTCCGAGAATGAGCCAACCTACTGCGGACCAGTCTGGCCCTCGCTACGGTCGCCATTCTCGGACAGCCTCCTAGCATTCTATACAGAACTGGCATTCGATTCTTGACATTTTGACCAACCGCGGGTACCGATATTATAATTATTTCCTTCCCTTAAACGGCTGGTTACCTGCCCCCAAACGTTCGACAACCCGTACCAGTACGAATGGACATCATCCCTCACCTGGACGGAGTCGATGCCAATACACTGCGGCCGCAGCCAGACTAGCAGAGTGATCCTCATCATACCTTGCAGGTTGCATCACACACCCAAGATAGTTCGCGGGAAATGCAAGTTTAAACAAAAAGTTTCTGCCTACCCTGCTATCATTCGTCCGGGTACAGAGGTGGAATAAACCGCATGAGTCAGTCGGGAAATCCTCCCTTCAGTTTGGTGCATCTGAACTTGGTCTTGCCGTTCGCGCAGACCCTCCACCGTTTTCTGGCAGGCAGTGCCCGAATTGTTGACGATTTCCGATTACGTTCACCACGACAGCAAATACGTGGACACAAGCGCAGAAAGCGAGTGTTCGAAGCAGCGATCCTGCCGGTCTCCACGCAACTGTTGAGTGTAGAGAAGAACCTGGATTACCTGCTGTTTCCGGACAATACACCTGAAAAGGTTCAGCATCTGGTAGACAACCTGCAATCTGTCCGCCTGCGGTTGCAGGCCCTGGAAGCAACCTACACAGCCGCGGAATCTGAATCTCCCGAACTGATGCGGTCTCTCGATTCACTTAACGAAAAATGGCGCAAGCGCATTCGTAGCGAACTCGAGAAATGGGCACAACTGGAACAACCGGACAACTTGATAAAGGATTGGAGCACCCGGTCGATATTGTCACAGGAGATGGAACAACGACTGGGCAAGCTGCAACAGGACAAGGACCTTAATGAGGTCGACACGCTGGCCCTGCGCAATATCTACGCCGTCATTGGCAGCGCCCAGAGCCTGCTGGATGCCATGAAAGAACTGGGTGACAGCATGAAACAGATCAAATGGAATCAATGGGCGGCAGCACGCTTCTGAGGGCTGTTAGGAATGCGAACGACACACTTCCCTAACTGGCGCCGGATGATCGTTTGTATTCAAGGCGTGACAACAGGCGCATAGCCCCAGCTATGTCACTGTTGT
>JBDLIZ010000425.1:0-5353 GCA_039714615.1 Pseudomonadota bacterium
CACAATCTTCGCCACGCTTCTTGCCTGCTTTGGCTTGCTGGTATCCGCAACGACGGGTGCAGCAGACGCCGAGCAGGATTTCAAATTTTATTGCGCCCAGTGCCATGGTCTGACTGGCAAGGGGGACGGCCCGAACGTAACGGAAAACTTTGCTACGGACCCGCGTAACTTCACTGACGCTGCAGAAATGGAAAAATTATCCGATGCGGATATCAAGAATGTAATCCTCGACGGTGGGCCATCTGCCAGCAAGTCGGAACTGATGCCGCCATGGTCCAAGACCCTCACTGAAGCGGAGGTAGACGCGCTGGTTGCGTACCTTCGGCAACTGTGCGAGTGCCAGGCAAAACAATAGGAAGGAGATAGGTTCTTATCAAAACACGTAATAGTAGAGGATCAGAGCGATCACTATCGCGTTGACCAGCATGCCAATGAATATCACACCATTGACGAGGCGTTTTTTTGAAGACGATTTCATAGCAGGTGATCGTAGATGACGTAATTTGCAGCGTCAATCAACAGCGCGGAAACAGGCGAGAGAACATGAACAATCAGGGACAGCAACAGGATAGATATCCGTGGGCGGGGCCGTTGCTCTTTATCGCTGTACTCATCGGATTGATCTATTTTTTCTGGTGGTTCCTGTCTGGAGCGTAGTTCAACATGAAAAAACACATCGTACCGTTTGTTTTGGCTTTCCTGGTGTGTGGCGCCCTCTTTCTGTCCCTGGATTTCGCCATCATGCAACTCATGGGATTGAGTTTGTTTTTTCAACCTTGATGTGCCGGAGAAATGAGCGCCGTGTTCAATGAACGATCGAGTGGTTTATCCGGCGGCATGTCTCTGCTGCCCGCGCTACTGCTGATCGGCACGCTTGCATTATTCGGTTTGGACAGCAATGTGGCATTGGCCATGGAGGTTGCTGATCCAGGCGACAATAGTGCGGTCTACCCGCCTGCACCAAAGCTTTCCGCGGCCGACTATCCTCAGGTAGACGGCTTCAATGGCCGGGTCGCGGTTTGGCTGGCCGCTCAACTGCACCTGTGGTTTGCCGCATTCGTTCTGGCGGTGCCAATCTTCGTCTTCATCATCGAAGCCATCGGTATGCGCACACGGGACAAGCGCTACGACGATATGGCTTATGAGTTTATCAAGGTGAGCATCACGGCCTATTCGGTGACCGCAATTTTCGGCGGGCTACTGGTATTTTTTCTCGTGGTCTTCTATCCGCATCTATTCCAGTACCTGACCACGATCTTCAAAGAGAGCATGATCTACTATGCGCTGCTGTTTTTTGCCGAAAGTGCCACCCTGTATATCTATTACTACGGTTGGCACTGGCTGCAGGGCGGATTCCGAAAGTGGGTGCATCTGACGCTCGGTCTTTTGCTAAATGCAGTGGGTACAGTGTTGATGTTCCTCGCCAACGCCTGGGCGACATTCATGATGAGCCCTGCCGGCGTCGATCCAGCGGGCGTTTTCAGTGGCGATAGCTGGGCGGCTATTCATAACGTTCTGTGGAACCCACTCAACATCCACCGCGTGCTTGCCAACGTCGCATTCGGCGGATCCATCGTTGGCGCATACGCGGCCTTCAGGTACTTGAGTTCGAACGTTATCGAAAAAAAAGCGCACTACGATTGGATGGGATATAACGCGAATTTCATCGCTATATCCGCCCTGCTGCCCCTGCCGTTTGCCGGCTACTATCTGACCGCGGAGATCTATGCCTATAGCCAGCAGATGGGTATCACTTCCATGGGCGGTATTTTCGCCTGGCTCTTTATTATCCAGGCCGTACTGATAGGCACCCTGTTTCTTTCCGCCAATTACTATCTCTGGTGCGGCATGGGCCGCAGCGATGGCGCGGTACGCTACAACAAGTTCGTCAAGTACCTGGCGATAGTGATCATCGCCGCGTTTCTGGTCTGGTTCACACCGCACACCCTGGTGCTTACCAATGAAGAGCTGAAAGCGCTCGGAGGGCCCTATCACAAATACCTCGGCCCGCTCGGGATCATGCCGGCCAAGAATATTGCGGTGAACATGATGATCATCTTCACGACCGTCAGTTTCCTGATCTACCGGCGTGCCAACAAGATACCGACCGTGTCCTGGGTAAAGACAGGCAATGCCGTTCTGTTCGCAATGTTTGCGACGGGCATCCTGAACATCCTTTTCCTGGGTGTCTATCACGGCTACTTCACCAATACTGCTTACAAAGTTGCCTCTTCCATCCCGCAGGTGCTGACGACACTAACCATCATCGTGGCCAGTACTGTTATTGACGCGTTGATGTACAAAGGGGCAAAACAAGTCGCTCCGCTGCATTGGGGCCGGATTCCCGACAGGGCCCAGTATGCCCTGTTCCTGCTGGCGGTCGCATTCACCTGGTTGATGGGACTGATGGGCTACATCCGCTCCGGCCTGAGGCAGCATTGGCATGTAAAAGACATCTTCCGCGATGCGTCTCCGGATGCTTTCACGCCGACCCTCGGATACGCCGCCAATGTCGTGTCCATCGGTGCGATTATTTTTCTGATGCTGGTGATTTTCATCTTCTGGCTGAGCCAGCTTGCGGGGCGACAAGCAAGCGCCGCGCAATACTGGAAGGCACTGGCGACATGATGAATCTTGCGAAAGTCGTTGCCTTCGGTCTGTTGACTATCGGCTTCTTTACCTTGTTTTCCAACTTCGGAATCCCTCAGCTCGAACCCGCCCCGCCACCAGTGGACGAGGAACTCGACCTCAGCGCAATGACAATAGAGAGCTTCGTCGCCCTCGGGGACAGGATTTTCAACGGCAAGGGAACCTGCACCCTGTGCCACAACCCGGTCGGCGAGCGGGCGCCGTTGCTCGACAACGCCGCCGAAACGATACGCGAGCGACTGCGCGATGCTCGCTATGGCGGTCAGGCAGAGACCGTGGAAGCGTATCTGCGTGAATCCATGCTGGAGCCCTCGGTTTTCGTAGTCGCCGGTTTTGGCAAGGCGGGCACGAATGACACCGAAAGCCCAATGCCGGCCGCGTCCGGCGGCAGCGCCCGCTTGTCGGAAGCGGAGATCTCAGCCGTTATCGCTTATCTGCAGGATCGCTGGGGCCTGGCTGTCACGGTACAGATACCGGCCGATACCGCCGAGGTGGCGGAAGATGCAAAGCCTACGGCAGCCGCAGCTGCGCGGCCGCTCCAGTCACCCGAGGAAGCCTTTACTCAGTTTGCCTGTATGGCATGCCATGCATTCGAGGGGACCGGGGGGCAAGTAGGCCCGGACCTCAGCACGATAGGTGCTTCGCGAGACAGAGAATATCTGCGACGGGCCATCCTCGACCCAAACGCAGAAATCTCCGAGGGGTTTATGCCAAATCTCATGCCGAACACCTATGCACAGCAGATGTATGCCAGCGAGGTGGAGATGATCGTAGATTTCCTGGCCGGACTCAAATGAGACGGTGTGCATAGCATGAAGATTCCAAGATTGTTGCAAGCGGTACTGATTTTTGTCGGCATCTATGTCGCTTTCAAGGTCGTCTTCGGGCTCATCCTCGCCCAGCCTATCCCTTCGAGTCTGTTGACCATGTACATGTTTTTCGTGGTTGCAGGGCTGTTCATGGTGTTTACGTTCACCGATGAGAGTACCCGGGAGCTGGTCGCACCCATAAAAGCCCTGGTGGAGGATCCGGCAAGGAAGACGATTCGCAATGCAGTATTTGTCGTAGTCCCACTGTTGGCCGGCGCGTACACGTTCGATGCAATGCTGCCGGGTTTCGACGCACCTGTGGAACTGCGCAGTATCCATCCGGCGCCTCCATCGACGGTAAAGATCTTCAACAAGCGCTTTGACCTGCTGACGCTGGAAAACCCCTATCGGAAATATGAGAAAGACGATCCCGAGAAGTATCAATTGCTCGTGGCAGAGGGTGCGGAGGTCTACATCAGGAACTGTCACTATTGCCACGGCGACAAGCTGGACGGCAAAGGACCCTATGCCCAGGGTCTGAACCCCGTCCCCCTCAATTTCCAGGACATCGGCACCATCGCCCAGCTCCAGGAATCCTTCCTGTTCTGGCGTATCGCGACCGGCGGTCCCGGCCTGCCGCAGGAGGCGGCGCCGTGGCTATCTTCGATGCCTGTCTGGGAGACCTTTCTAAGCGAAGATGAGATCTGGAAAGTAATCCTCTTTCTGTATGACTACACCGGGCATCATCCGAGGATCTGGGAACAGGAATAGGCATGAATCCGGTGACAGGAAGATTATTGACAAGCAAGCTGGTGATCCTCATCGCTGCGCTATGCGCGGCCGGCCCAAGCGTCGCACAACTTGATAACGAGGCCCGGGTAGCGGACATCTACGCTCATCGCTGCAAGGGTTGCCACGGCGCCGAAGGCGACGGTTTGGGCCCTGCTGCCGAGCGACTCAATCCGCCGCCCCGGGATTTCACGCTGGGGATGTATAAGTTCAAGAGTTCCGGCTTCGAAGAGTTTCTGCCGAACGATGACGATCTATTGCGGATGATTCGCGACGGCATGGCGGGTACCGCCATGCCCGGATGGGGAGACGTATTATCGGATCGGGATATGGCAGATCTGGTCGTATATATCAAGACGCTTGCCGGCTATGGTGAAGATGAAAAACCGAGCCAGCAGGTCGACTATGGCAGCCAGATCGCCAGCAGCGCCGAAAGCGTCCAAATCGGCAAAGAGCTATTCCTCGACAAAGACCGTTGTTCCGAGTGCCACGGGAATGAGGGCAAGGGAGATGCCATAAAGAGTCTTAAGGACGACAACGGAGACAGGACCTGGCCGAGAAACCTCACAAAACCCTGGACCTTTCGCGCAAGCAACGATCCCCGCGATATCTATAGCCGCATATCCACGGGCATCCCCGGTACCCAGATGCCGTCGTTCGCAGACCCGGTCAGCGACAAGGTTCTCGGTGTCGAAGAGCGCTGGCACGTCGCGAACTATGTCAGCTCGCTGGCCAAAACCGACAAGACCGTCCGCCCCGAGAATACGGTTGTCAAAGCGGTACAACTGCTTGGCGACCTCCCGGATACTCCCAACGATCCGGTATGGGGGCAGGCGGAACCAAGCACTTTTTTCCTGGTGCCGCAATTACTCGCCGAACAACGATTGTTCAGACCCTCGAACGATACGATTTCGATCAGCGCTTTGTACAACGAGGAGAACATCGCATTCCTGTTGGAGTGGGATGACCGGACGAGGAGTATTCCGGGTGACGAGACCGCTGAGAAGATTGCCGATGGGCAAGTCTTTGAGGACTCGGTTGCTATGCAACTCCCGTTGGACATACCGCGGGGGATGGAGAAGCCGTACTTCGGCATGGGTGATCCC
>JBDLIZ010000426.1:0-5351 GCA_039714615.1 Pseudomonadota bacterium
AATTCTATGTAGGTTGGTGCTGAGGAACGAAGCCCAACACGCAACTATCGCTAAAACGTTGGGCTTCGTTCCTCAGCACCAACCTACGCTATTCGTTTTGGTATCAAGGCATAATCCGCGAGTTCAGGGTATCTGAAGCTACGCACGGCTATCGTCACGTATTTCCCATCAGGTTGATTAGGGCTTCGCCACCGGGATCTTGTAAATTCTATAGGCGAACAGGCGAGCAGCCCAGGAGTTGTTCTTAGTTAATCGAAAGAATAGCACACACATAATGTAGTCCATCAACCAAGTGATTTAATCAGATATATCTGAAAGTCTCTTCAGGGTCGGACTGAGATATTCAAGACCCTTCCCGTTGGGCCGGGCTCGGGGAAGATCCGGAAAGGCTCCCGGGCCCAGCCTGTCCCCGCCGTTCAGAGTGCCGGCCAAGCGCGGGCAACCAGAAACAGGATCGCAGCCAAAAACGCAGTAAACGGCACGGTAATAAGCCAGGCGATCAGGATTTTATTGATTACCGGGTAATGGACGGCTCCCCTCCCACTGGCCAACCCAACCCCAAGCACCGCACCGACCACGGTATGGGTGGTGGACACGGGCAAGGCCGCCCCGGAAGCTAGCACCACCGTCGCGGTGGACGCTAGGGCGACAGCGAAAGCCCGGCAAGGGGTGAGCTCAGTGATGTCCCGGCTGATAGTTCGCACCACCCGAAATCCGAAGGTCGCCACGCCCAGCGCGATGCCCGTTCCGCCAAGCAGAAATATCCAAACCGGGACCCCGAACGCAGGGGCGGAGATGGCGCCTCTGTGAAGCAGGTCCAGTATCAGCATTATGGGTCCCACGCTGTTGGCCACATCGTTGGAGCCGTGGGCGAAGGCCATGGCGCAGACGGTAAAAACCGTCATGGGCGCAAAGGCCCGCTCGACATTCTCCGCTGACCGGTTCCTGGTCACCATAATACCGATGAACGCCATGCCGGCGCCGATGAACGCTGAAAGCAGCAGGATCTTGGTATCGTCCAGATCCAGATCCAGATCCAGACCCAGACCCAGACCCAGACCCTTGGAAAAGGTCACCTGACAAACCAGGAAACCCGCCAAAAAGACATAAAGGGGCGCCCAATATCCGACCCGCTTGACGGGATCTGGGGATCTCAGTATGAGGAGCATAAAGCTCTTCATGATTAGGAAGGCGAGCAAACCGCCAGCAAGCGGGGAGATCACCCAGCTTCCCAGAATGCGCCCGATGCCGTCCCAGTGCACGGCGGAGGAGCCGATTCCGACTAGCGCGAACCCCACCATGGCTCCGATAATCGAGTGGGTGGTGGATACCGGCCAGCCCAGGGCGGACGCAAGCGTCAACCAGAGCGCGGCGGCCAGGAGCGAGGCCAGCATGCCATGTACCAGAAGCATCGGCTGGCTGTCCCCGGCGGAGAGATCGATGATGTTTCCGATCAAGGTCTCGGTCACGTGGGCACCGTAAAACAGAGCCCCGGCGAGTTCGAAGATGATGGCGACAATAATGGCCTCGCGAACGCTCAAGACCTTTGCGCCCACCGCCGGCCCGACGGAATTGGAAAAGTCGTTTGCGCCTATACCCCAAGCCATATACAGGCCGAGGGCGAGTGTCAGATAGACGAGTGGGCCAAAATTAACGAGTGTGAGCTCCATTGGATTGTATCCTGGGGCGGGACGGTTTTTTCATGTCGAGAGCGCTTGGGCTTCTTCGGTCGGTTCTGCGCTGTGCCCGCTGATCGGCGGGGTGTCCGACCGCTATTATGTTTTCAGGGACACCCCATTAGTATAGCTGCACTGCGACTACTGTTTAACAACCTATGGGCCTGTTGCGTTCGACTCGTTTGCTTCCCCGCGAGTGCCCGGTAAGGGTCGCTATGTATAGCTATACATAGGGGTCGTTTGCGGCCATTCGCAAGCTGGCGCTGTCTGTGTCAGGACAAGTTACGACTAAAATAGAACAGGAGTCGCTCTCCAGAGTTGACGGCGCAGTTACCGGCAGATCATTACACGGGTCGGCCTTCTCGGTTCCAAGCTTCAAGCAGTATTCGCTTGAACGCCTCCGTCCGTGTGCAGTCCCAATGTCTGGCCAGGGTACGTCAGCCGGAGGGCTTCTTCAAGCGGCAGAGTGATCTCAATGCGCTTGAGCTCACCGATTTGCACCTTCCTGCGATAGCGAGCCTGACGCCTCATTCGCGTTTTGGCCGATCTCCCTCCCCATCTGCGCCAGTAATCACTGCCTCAATCTGATGTACTAGAAACCAGGCAACCGGTTTCATCCTATCGTAATTGCGATGCGGAGAGAATTGCATTTAAATGGGCAACTAGGTTTAACCACGCCCAATAAGGTGCAGAGATGGTAAACACAGCAACACATCTTCCCCCGACAGGATTTCTCCGAAGCGCCGCTGTTTGGTCCTTCGACGGCGGCTCCTGCGAGAGGACGTCAAGCAGAGCCTTACGCGGGATTCGAGTGTCGGTCATCCAACCGAATATACGCACGCGTCTTAAATTTCATACTGCTAACACTTGCTCAACAAGAGGAGTGGGGTAGTATTCGGCGATATTTCAGAATGCTCAGTGGGATATACGAGCGAAAAGCCGGGCGTACTTCTTTTCTATAACCATAGACTTGAGGGGGAAGGGGGGGATCTTCCTATACGCATACCGGACTCTCTTTGATAGGGATCAGCTGATCGGGCAGTGTGATAAATGTGGATATTCTAACAGCAATTCCCCTCCTCATAATTGTTAATGCCTACCTGTTGTTGGCATTTGTGCTGTTTGGTTTAAGTGCCAACGATCTTGTCTGTCAGCTACAAAATGGTACACGCTGTGCGAAACGCCATCGGGTGATCAAATCGATTATCGCTGTGCCATTGATATTAAGTACTTTGGGCCTGCTGGCATACGGTCTGTTTGCCATCGGCATGTCCCATGGGTCACGTCCTGAAAACTATCAGGTCATACTTTTTATCCTTGGCTGCCTGGTGCCTGTGATTTTGCTGATAATCTGGGCAATTGGCAGTTTGTGGCTGGATTCTATGTGGGTCCTGATAGTCACGGTTTTGCTGGGCTATCTGCTGTTTATCAATCCGGCGATATATGTTCAGTATTGGGCAGACAGCAATAGCCCGTGGGCACAGATGTGGATGGCCCGGCACTATGAGGCAGGGGAGGGCGGACTTAGCCAATCTAAATCGACCGCCCGTCGCTGGTATCAAAGGGCCGCTGAAAATGGTAATCGTGATGCTCAGTACATGATGGCAGCCACAGCGCGCCGCAGCACAGAGGCCATCAAATGGTACCTGCTAGCGGCACAGCAGGGTCATGCGGGTGCCATGGTGCAGATGGCAAGATTGGGGCGCAGTGATGAGCAGCGGCAGCGCTGGCTGAAACGTGCGGTAGATGAGAATCATCCGGAAGCGCTCTTCATGTTAGCTCAAAATACCATGAAAAGTGATCTGCCGCGGGCCAGACGCCTGTTATTGGATGCCGCTGAAAATGGGTCGCGCACGGCGATTGTTTTTTTGATTGCTCAGTATCAGCAGGGCGGTGTTTTATACGGTCAAGACGATGCATCCGCCAAACAATGGTCTGCAGTACTGGAAAAAACGCCTATTTCTCCCCTCGAACCTACTTATCTGAATACGGTAAAAATTGAACAGAGCATAATACAGTCCCAGGCCCTGGGTGAGAAAATACACACCGGTGAAATAGACACCCTGTATAGAGATGCTCAGTCATTCTTGCATCATCCGGCCAAGGATCAGATTCTCCATGACCGAGCCATAAATTACCTGACCCGTGCAGCCAATCAGGGACACAGTGAGGCAGCGCTTGAACTGGCAAGATTGGCCATGCAGAAGGCGCAGTCAAAACAACTCAATGCCGAAGCCCTTAATTGGTATGAGATAGCCGCCAATAATAACAATCAAAAGGCCCTGGAAACCTTGGCCCGGTATTATAAAGCGCAGCAAAATGCAGATGTAGCCGATCTGGAAAAGTCTCTTGAATACAATGGACGATTGTTAAATATCTTACAAATTAGCAGCAACACTAAACAGCGTTTGACGCAACAGCATTGGGCTGGAGAGTATCGCGACACACAAAAACGGTTGGCCCGGATGGCGCGTCTTGGTGGTAGCTGGCAGACCGCCAAAAAACAAGCCGAGGAGAGCCCCGAGAAGGAGTATCTGCTGGCCAAGGAGCTGCTCAATAGTGGACAGTACACGGCAGGCATGCAGCGCATGAAGTCGGCTGCACAGCGTGGTAGTAGCAAAGCCCGATTGGAACTGGCCTTGAAAACCCGACGGGGACCACGCAGTTTCAGACAAGAGATTGATGCCATTAGTGAGCTGCAAGCGCTTGATCAAATAGGATTTTTAGAGGCAAGCCTCGCACTGGCAACGGTTTATCAATCGGGTACGGGAGTGGTCCCCAGAAATTACTATCTGGCACGTCAG
Source organism: Pseudomonadota bacterium (assembly GCA_039714615.1). Taxonomy (GTDB): domain Bacteria; phylum Pseudomonadota; class Gammaproteobacteria; order JAAEPA01; family JAAEPA01; genus JAAEPA01. Next base: position 4,481 of record JBDLIZ010000426.1, read on the forward strand.
TTGTTCCGCAAAGCGCAGGCTGATCCAACTTTATCTAACAAAGCGCTTCGCTGGTTAATGCGTAGCCCCGATGTTACCGATAGCCTGGAGATGAAACCCGATGATGAGCCCCGGGTAAAAATAGAAGCGTGGTATCAGCAGGCAACATCTCAGGGGCTGGACAATGCCTTGCTGCGACAACAGTACGAAACGTTACTGGATCATTTTAGGGAAATTGATGCACTAAAGCGTCAGGCCATCGCTGATGGTGGCAAACCCCAGTACCAACTGGCGCAAACATTACAAAGCCATAATCTCGCCAAGGCCATGGAGTGGCTGGAACGCGCCGCTAAAAGCGGATATGGCGATGCCCAGTATGAGCTGGCCGTGCGTATGATCAGGGGCAAGAAAAATACACCAGAACAACAGCAGGCGTTAAAAAAATGGGCAATCACGGCGGCCAACAGCGGCCATGTGGGTGCCTTGGTGTTTCTGGCTGCTCAGTATAAAAACGGTTATGGTGGGTTCGAGAGAAATAGAGGCTTGGCGAAAAGCTATTATCTGAAAGCTATGCAAAGTAGCGACACTGATATCTTGTATGAAGGGAAGATAGCGGGGCGGGTTATCAGTATTAAACGTTCAAATATTCAAAAAGCCCTGGCTGCGCTAAGTGAGTAAATGGACGCTATATCCCTGATTATCCTGAGCTGGAACAGCGGGGAAGGATAGCGTAATTCTAGGATGATGACCGTTCGCAATTGGCCGTTATGTAAAGCTTTACATAACGGCCACAGGACTAAACCGCTCGCGCGGTAGGAGGTAGGAAACTTCAGCATTATCATCAGTGTTGTTTCTCACTTTATTCCACGAAATTCTTTTCACTGGATGTCCA
>JBDLIZ010000427.1:0-5322 GCA_039714615.1 Pseudomonadota bacterium
AACGGGTTCGGTGGGTCTTTGGGATGCACTGGCAAAGACATTGCTCCAAAGCCGGGTAAAGAACCCCGTTCCTTGCTCACTACGTTCAAGCTGTGGGGTGGGAGGGGGTGCTGGAGTTGGTGGTGCAATGGTCTGTACTACCGGTTTTTCGAATACTGCTTTAGGCGCATCACTCTGGGGTGGCGGCGGTTCTTTGCTGGTAACGAGCTCGTAACTTGCTTTGTTTTTCAACTCCTGCTCATCCGCCCTTAATCGTTGCACCTCGAAATGTGGGGTGTCCATGGCGGGGTTGGGGGCGATGATTAGCTGAACCCTGTGACGACGTTCAATTTCGATAATTGAATGACGTTTTTCGTTCAATAAAAAGCTTGCGACGTCGATGGGCAGCTGGGCGATAACTCTTTCCGTTTTATCTTTCAGGGCGTGCTCTTCCATGATGCGTAATACCGACAGGGCTAATGAGTCTACACTGCGTATTCTTCCGTGTCCCAGACAGCGAGGGCATACGATCTGGCTGGACTCCCCCAATGAAGGTCTTAATCGCTGTCGAGACATTTCCAACAGTCCAAAACGTGAGATGCGACCGACCTGAACCCGGGCCCGGTCCATCTTGAGTGCCTCGCGCAGTCTGTTTTCTACCTCACGCTGATTTCTATTGTGAGCCATATCGATGAAATCTATAACAACCAGACCCCCAAGGTCACGAAGCCGTAATTGGCGAGCGATTTCATCAGCGGCTTCGAGATTGGTGTTAAGTGCCGTTTCTTCGATGTCGCCACCCTTGGTGGCGCGGGCTGAATTGATGTCGATGGACAACATGGCCTCCGTGTGATCGATCACGATCGATCCACCGGAAGTCAGCGAGACCTCACGATCGAAGGCCGACTCGATCTGACTTTCGATCTGGAAGCGATTGAACAGCGGTACATTATCTTTGTACAGCTTCAGCTTCTTCAGGTTATGGGGCATAACCTTTTGCATAAAATCCCCGGCCGTTTCGAAAATCTGCTGGTCGTCGATCATGATCTCGCTGATATCACTGCGTAGGTGATCGCGCAACGCACGGATGATGACGTTACTTTCCTGATAGATTAATAATGGGGCGTTACGTTCCTCGGCAGCCTTTTGGATGGCTTGCCACAAGGTCTTGAGATAGTCCAGATCCCATTGAAGTTCCTCCGCGGTGCGCGCAACCCCGGCGGTACGCACGATGACCCCCATGCCAGGGGGAATGTCCAACTGGCTCAGGGCTTCCCGTACCGCAGTGCGTTCCTCCCCCTCGATGCGCCGGGAAACACCCCCGGCCCTGGGGTTGTTGGGCATGAGTACGAGATAACGTCCAGCCAGGCTGGCGAATGTCGTCAACGCCGCTCCTTTGTTGCCTCGTTCCTCCCTGACGACCTGTACCACCAGTTCCTGGCCTTCCTTTATGGCATCTTTAATGATGGGGCGATTCTTCTCATCTACGGCGGTGGCGTCGAAGTAGCCGCGGGCGATCTCCTTGAATGGCAGAAAGCCATGTCTATTTACCCCATAGTCTATAAAGGCAGCCTCTAAGCTAGGTTCAATTCGGGTGATAACTCCTTTGTAAATATTAGATTTTTTCTGTTCGCGCGCAGGGAGTTCGATATCCAGGTCGTACAGTTTCTGGCCATCGACCATCGCTACGCGTAGCTCTTCTTGTTGCGTTGCGTTTATCAGTATTCGTTTCATTGTTTTCTCTAACTGTCATGCTCATCCGGCAGCTCAGCCTGTAAGGTCCAGAGGGCTGGTGCTTCGCAAGAGATCTCACCCAGGTTAAGATCGCAAGCAGAACCTGCTTTTTCTAGCAGGGTTTCGGTATATGTGTTTTAAGAGCCTGCCCAGAATATTTCAGGAGTGGTATCAGAGGCCTTCGGTTGGCATAATTAGGTATTAAAATTAGACTTAATAGGCTCGTTTATCCTATTGTTAAATAACCCGTTATAGCTGGTTATTACTACATTTCAAATTTATCTGAGATGTCTTGAAACAGCCTCTCTAAATATCCCGATTATTTTAGACCGGATATTGGCTGGCCCCCTTGAGGGCCCTAATGGTTGGGTAAACTTAAACCCTCTAAATATAACAATGAATGGTAAGACCTTCAAATTACACAAAAATGATTAAGTGGCCGGACCAAACATATCTTGCAAGACTGGGCAATGAGAGATAAGTTCAGATACATGGTGTGCTTGCGTAGGGCTAGCCGTCATTCACTTAGGGACTAGGGCGAAATAAGTTGTACAGCTGGCGCAGGGTAGCACTAAATGCCATGGGGCGAAATCGGCATGCTAAGGGATGCTACCGACACACTTCCCCACCTGGCTTGCCTTATCGTCCGTCTTCGGCGTTGCAATAACAGTTACATCGCTAGGCTATGCGCCTGTTATCGCGCCTTGAATACGAACGATCATTCGGCGCCAGTTAGGGAAGTTATTTCGTTCGCATTCCTAAGCGGCCCGAAAACCCACTCGTCATGGGTATATATGCCAAAGGCAAGTGTCTTGTGTTGGCTTGGTGTGGCACTATATAGATATGAAATCCGGATTAATCAAGCACCCAACACGACTTGTTACCATTGAACCATGACTGGCGTAGAGCTGTATCCCCATCAAAGCGGGGTACGATATATCGAGGTTGATGATGTGGCGGTTGGGCAACGAATTGACAACTTTCTGATACGTTTGCTTAAGGGGGTACCTAGAAGTCATATCTATAGGATTTTACGCAGTGGTGAAGTACGTATAAATAAAGGCAGGATCAAACCTACCTACCGGATTGGGAAGGGAGATCGGGTGCGTATTCCCCCGCTGAGGCAGCCGCCTTTACCAGATGCCGTCCCCAAGGCCTCAGCAGGGCTGTTAGCACGCCTGGAATCAGCGATCATACTCGAAGACGATGACTTTATGTTCCTAAACAAACCAGCGGGTCTTGCAGTGCATGGAGGCAGCGGAATCGATTGGGGTGTCATCGAGCTGTTACGTCAGGCTCGGCCTAAGCTCCCAATGCTTGAACTGGGACATCGACTCGACCGCGACACCAGCGGCTGTCTGTTGATCGCAAAGTCCCGTCAGGCCTTGACCGGGCTGCACTGTTTGTTGCGCGAAGGCAAGGTTGATAAGCGCTATCTGGCACTGGTTGCCGGTCGTTGGCAGGGCGGAGAACGCACTGTAGTGGCGCCGCTTTTCAAACGGCATAGCGATGCCCCAAGCAAGGGCAAGGTGGTGGTTGGAGCGGCCGGCAAAAGGGCGCAGACTTCCTTTATCCCCCTGCAGAACTATAGTAACGACTCTTTGCTACAGGTTCGTATCCACACGGGGCGAACCCACCAGATTCGAGTGCATGCGGCACACATCGGATACCCGCTGGCAGGTGACGGTAAATATGGCGACTCTGGTTATAATCGGCAGATGAGGGGGCTAGGCTTGAAGCGACTTTTCCTGCATGCTTCCCTGATGGCGTTTCAGATTCCCGGTAAAGGAAAAGGATACCGGGTTGAGGCCCCGCTGGAACCTTCTCTGCGGCAACTGTTGTCCAAACTGGAAGCGGCATGAATTCGGTTTTTAAGCTATTGGTGTTTGATTGGGACGGCACCCTTATGGATTCTGCGCAACGAATCCTCAATTGCATGAAATGCGCCGTCAGTGACATGGAGGCTGCGCGGCGAACTGATGATCAATTTCTCAACATTATCGGTCTGGGACTCGACGAAGCCATACAGGCACTTTATCCCGATGCGGAAGAATCCTTTGTGAAGGGCTTTGCCCGGGCCTATCGGCGGCATTTCCTGGAGCTTGACCAGACCGCCAGCAATCCATTTGCCGGAACCCGCGAGGTCCTCGATCGCTTGGGAGCTAGTGGATATCTGCTGGCGGTGGCGACAGGAAAGGCGCGGTTTGGCCTGGAGAGGGTGTTGAAGACAACCGGGATGGATGGTTTGTTTCATGCCAGTCGCTGTGCCGATGAGACTTCTTCGAAACCGGATCCTCAGATGTTGTGGGAAATTATAGAGCATCTTGGGGTGGCTGCCGAACAGACCCTGATGATAGGGGATACTGAATATGACATGCAGATGTCGCGTAATGCTGGGACCCACAGTTTGGCAGTGAGTTATGGTGTTCATGACCTGTCGCGGTTGCTGAGACATCGACCATTGGGTCATATCGATGCTATAAATGAACTTCCGGTCTGGTTGCAGAGATATTCACTAAGCGATTGAAAGATTAAGGTAGAAAATTGATGGAGCATGATTCAAAAACCGAAGGCAATACTGAGGGAAAGGGTTGGGAGCGCCAGACCCTGATTAAGCTCGCAAACTCAGGTCTCCTGGAGCAACGCCGGGCCCGGCGTTGGGGTATATTCTTCAAGTTATTGACCTTTGTCTATCTCACTGTGCTGCTGGTGATGGTGGTAGATATCGACTATGAGGATACCGACAAGGATAAAAAACATACCGCCTTGGTCGAACTCAAGGGTGTGATCTTTGCCGGTGAGGAGGCCGGATCGGACATTGTCATTGCGGGACTGCGGGCGGCCTTTAAAGATAAAAATACCAAAGGGGTATTGTTGCGTATCAACAGCCCTGGGGGTAGTCCGGTACAGGCGGGGTACATCTATGACGAAATCAAGAGATTGCGTAAAAAATACCCCGATATCCTAGTCTATGCCGTAATCGCGGATATCGCGGCCTCCGGAGGTTACTATGTGGCTGCTGCAACGGACAAGATCTATGCCGATAAGGCAAGTATCGTTGGCTCCATCGGGGTGAGGATGGACAGTTTCGGGTTTGTCGATACCATCGAAAAGTTAGGTATCGAGCGCCGCCTGTTGACGGCGGGTGAACACAAGGCCCTGCTGGACCCCTTTCTGCCTCTAAGCGCTACCGAACAGGGGCATGTGCAAAGGCTACTGAATGAATTCCATGGTCAGTTCATCGACGTTGTTAAACAGGGCAGGGGGGACCGGCTTCAAGACGATGAGCGGTTATACAGTGGGCTGGTATGGTCTGGGGAGGAGTCGGTTAAGCTTGGTTTGGTGGATGCTATCGGTAGCGCAGGTTTTGTATCTCGCGAAGTGATAGGTGCGGAAGAGGTCAAGGAATTTACCAAAAAGCGCGATTGGTTGGAGCGATTTGCCGACCGGATCGGGGTGGCAATGACGCGGATCATAGAAACGCGGTTTTTGCAGCCGGGACCGCGCTACTAAGGAATGCTACCGACACACTTCCCTATCTGACTTGCCTTATCGCTCGTATTCGGCGTTGTGACAACAGTGACATAGCTGGGGCTATGCGCCTGTTGT
>JBDLIZ010000428.1:0-5316 GCA_039714615.1 Pseudomonadota bacterium
CCGAAACGACTAAACCGTGCGTTGCGAGAATACCGTAACCCGTGATCTTCTCAAGCAACTCCTTTCGTGCTTCGTGTTGATCCTGAGTCTGTTTTGAATTCGTATCCTGCTTGTAACTGCGTCGTCCGATAAGGGAGCGGGCCAGGACACCAGGATAGGCCTCGACCACAATCCTATCAGGATCACCTTGCTGCAGACCTGGAATGGTCACACCTGCTTCCAGCAGTCTCGGCGCACCTTCGAAGAACATCAATCCGACTGGCGTACCGTAGAGCTTCTGCGGGCTGATGGATCCTGCCTTTACGTCCATGGCGCGGCGATGCTCCTTATCACCTGCAGGTCTATTGGCCCGGTAACCATCGAGGATTGAACGAAAGCCTTTGCGTCCAAGCGAACTCGCATACTCCACATAGCCCTGCCAAGTATTGGGCCACCCGATATTCTCGATGAATTTTCTCGACTGCCCGAACGGGAAATCGATGCCCGCGATCCATGGGCCAGGCCTTCTTAATGCATCCTCAAAAGCTTCGAAGTCACGCCATTCAAGCAATTCACACGCTTCGAGTCTGTCGCCGTCCAGCCTGCATTCCAAGCAAGTGATAGGCTTACTACGTTTAGGGCTGCTCGTGAAGTCAATACCGTAGACTTTCATGTGCAAACCATGGCATGGGTTGTCGCAATTATCCAGCCATTGCCGGTCCCCAGTAAATCGTCAGATGACTGTTGCCGACTAGAAGGTCCGATCGAGCCCGTCCCGGGGAGCCATCTAAAATCTTCAGCTTACGTCCCCCATCATCCGGCATTGGGGATGATCATGAGATCGATAGTCACCGGGTCGGCGGTTCGAGTCCGTTCGCGGCAAATTCCGAGGACCGTCTCGCTCAGAGCGGCAAGACTCAGCTGACCGAGCGGGCCGCCTCAACCGACATCACCGGGGTCGTACCCTTCCGGTAACAAGAAGAGGTTAAGCGGACAAAGGCGTCCGCAGTGCCCTATGCCATGTCAGAAATGAATGGCACCACAACAATTGAAGCCACAATCGCAACGGTACACACCGCCATCACCAGCTTGTACCGGCACGGAAATTTCTTTGTACAGTGTTTTGTTCTTTCGAAGATCGACATTTTAATTCTCCGTATACTTTCCATACAGTCGTCAGAAACGCCTGAACATAATTAAATTATTGGATATCCCAAAGGGATTGAATAGTTGTTACCGCATCTGCGAAGCCGCTGTAAACGGCGTTCTGTAATTTATGAGGTAACCGGGTATTGTTATGGGCGAGAGTATACCCCGCAGCCACCTGAAAGGGAGACTATGCTTATTGGATATGCACCATAACTGTAGCCAGTGATAAGTAATACATCACACTACCCATTTTATATATAACACTTTCGCTCTCTGTCGCATCCAGCCATCACTGGCCATCCTTCGGGGTATCTTTGGGATTTTTATGTGCGACCAAGAGACCATAAGTCACCGAATGGGCCATCACATGGCTGGGGCCATCCAGGGAGGTCCGATCAAGCCCGTCCCGGGGAGCCATTTAAATTCTTCACTCACAACGGCTTCCCCCAGAATCCGACCCTCCGGTTGGCGCCATGGTTGGCATTCTTGCCTTCACTTGCGTTTATATATTGAAGTACCTCCTTGTGTGACGAATTCGTAATTATTACTTGAAACCCACAACCTAGACAGTCTTGCTCCTGAAGGCCGCCTCCCCTCTCCCCCGTCAATTCCAGTAACATTCTTTCTTTGGGCAGAAAAATCGTCACATCAAACTGGACGGAGCACTATGTACTACGGTGAAAGGCTCAACAGCATCAGCCATCTGGTTGGTGCTGTACTTGCGCTGGTCGGCCTGGGTGCCCTGCTCACGGTTGGTATCCAGGCACGCGACCCATGGATCATAACCAGCTTCACAGTATTTGGCCTTACATTGGTACTGCTCTACACCATGTCGACCCTCTACCACAGCTTTCACCCACCAAAATTAAAACGCACCTTTAAGCTATTTGACCATATCGCTATCTATCTGTTGATCGCGGGTACCTACACACCCTATATGTTAGTCAGCCTGCGTGATGGCAATGGCTGGTTAATTATGAGCATCGTATGGGCCCTGGCTGGAGCGGGCATACTGACTGAGGTCTTTTTATCTGGCCGGGCCGTCAAAGTCGTCCAATTGATTATTTATCTTGCCATGGGCTGGGCCTGCTCATTTGACTATGCCAGTCTCAAGGCAGCGCTACCTGATACTGGAATACAGTTGCTTGTTGCTGGAGGTCTGGCTTATTGTATGGGCGTGGTTTTCTACATACTGGATAAACTACAAAAGCTGAACCACGCCCACGGCATCTGGCACTTCTTTGTTCTGATGGGTTCTATATGCCACTATATTTCTATCATCAGCTACGTCAGGTAAGCGTATGGTAATTCCCCCATTAATCACCAGGTCGGCGGTGTGAGTCCCGGCGAGCCCGCCATTCAGTTCAATGGTTTGTGTGGACGCCCGATAGTGGGACATTTTTTTCCGTTGCACGAAATTATAATCATCCTTCATGCATCCTTATCAGCACATAAATATCCGGCGTCTGTGCCTTTATAGAAAAATACTCCTACCACTGATGCTGTTGCTCTTGCTGACGGGTGCCGGCGCGCAGTCAGTTGCAGGCGTCAAACAACCCATTTCGCCGGTTTCAATTATTGAAATTCCGGTGCAACTGTCTCTCGACCCACTTACCAAAGCAGCTGAAAAGACACTCCCGCAGCAGGCAGGTAATTGGCGCACATGGAAGGACTGGCACGGGATAAAGTCTCAATACCGTGCCTGGCGTGGACCACTAAGTGTTACTGTCTCGGGTGATGTGTTACTGGTTCAGGCACATATCCGTTACTGGATCAGGGCACACAAAAAGGTACTGGGTGCAATCAACCTGAAAGGCAGTTGCGGCATCAATGAACCGCCGCGACAGGCGTTGATTGGTATGCAGGTCCGCCTGGGATGGGGGCCAGACTGGACCGTGAAACCCGAGTTTCGCATCCTGCCGACCCGGTTTCTTGACCGCTGTGAAATGACTATCGCAAATATCGATGTCACACCTCTCGTCGAGAAGGAATTCCGCAAGCAAATGCAGAAAAGCCTGCGTGCGGCACTCCGGACGCTTGCTCCCGGCATGAATACAATCCAGAAACAGGCACAGCGAACCTGGTTTTTACTGCAAGAACCGGTAGAACTCGGACAGGACAACCGGTTAATGTTCAGGCCGGTGGGTGTTGCGCTATCTGGTATAACAGGCCGGGGTAATAACATCGACGCACATCTTGCCGTTGCTTTGCAGCCGGCACTGGTGACGGGAACTGAACCAGCGGGCAAACCAGTGCCACTACCACCACTTCAAAGGTATTATCCCCGTTCTTCCGGGCTGAATCTGCATCTGAGCGTGAACCCGGATTTTGCAAGTCTCAACCAGAGGGTTTCCGACACCCTTGCCGGACAATCCTTTGACATCAATGGCCAAAAAGTGGGCATCAAAAAGTTCGTCCTCGCGGGCAGCGGTCAGGAAATCAGGGCACGGGTAGAGTTGGTCGGCGAACTCGCCGGGACGATAGAGTTGCGCGCAAGGTTGGTCTATAAAGCTGAAGAACGGAAGCTGGAATTGCAAGACCTGACGTTTGACTATGACGCTAAAAATTCCACCATGGCTCTGTTAGAGGAATCGTTTCATGAATACATCCGTCAGGCACTGGAAGGTGCGGCCAACCAGGCATTAGTACAGTACCTCGATCTGCTCAGCGAGCGCCTTGAGACAGCCCTGGAGAAAATCATGCCGGCGGGTGTGTTGCTTGATATGTCCGCCCTGCAGTTACGTAGCCTGCAAATTCATATCGTACAGCAAAGTATCAGACTGGATGGGGCTGCCATCGGGAGTGCCCGGCTCATGTTGCGCTGACCGGCAGGGATAAATCCCTGCTGCATTGCTGGTTATTAACTTATGCCGACGCATAATCACTAGGTCGGCGGTTCGAGCCCGTCCCGGGGAGCCATTTAAATCAAGAAGTTAGATTGTTTACTCCCCTCATGTGTTTGTCATGCGCGCCAAAATGTCGCATTTAATGTCACGTTTAGACGCCTTATATATGGCGCACCCTCTCCCGACTATTCCCGGCTCTCGCCTCGGTCGGATCGCCGACGGTGTCGCTCGGGTGAAGGGGCAGTATCGGCCATGGGCTAACCGGTGTCTGTACCCCCTCAGCCACATTCCTTGCAGGCAAACGCCTCCAGCTTGAGGGTATCCTTGGTGAAGTTGCGAATACCTTCGGCCAGTTTCTCGGTAGCCATGCCGTCCTCGTTCATGTCCCAGCGGAAGCGGCGTTCGTGCATCTCGATGCGGGGGATGTCCATGCCACCCGCTGCATCCGGATCCAGGCAGCGGGGCACCTCGCCCTCGGCGTTACGCAGCTCTTCCATCAGTCCGGGGGAAATGGTCAACAGATCGCAGCCGGCCAGTTCCAGAATCTCGTCGGCATTGCGGAAGCTGGCTCCCATCACCACGGTCTCGTAACCGTGACGCTTGTAGTAGTTGTAGATCTGGGTGACCGATTTCACTCCTGGATCATCTGCTGGACCGTAGCCGTCCACGCCCTCTGCCCTCTTGTACCAGTCGAGTATGCGTCCCACAAAGGGTGAGATCAGTGTGGCGCCAGCCTCGGCGCAGGCGATTGCCTGAGCGAGTCCGAACATCAGGGTCAGGTTGCAATGGATGTTGTCCTTCTCCAGCTCGGCAGCAGCCTGGATGCCCTCCCAGGTGGAGGCAATCTTGATCAACACTCGAGAGGGGTCCACACCGGCGTCTGCATACATCCCCATGAGCTTTTCGGCGCGGGCGATTGTTGCAGCGGTGTCGAAGGACAGGCGTGCATCGACCTCGGTGGAAATACGCCCGGGGACGATCTTCAGTATTTCGACGCCGAAATTCACCGCCAGACGATCCATCATGTCCCTCGCACGGGTCTCAATGGCCTCGCTGCGACCCTTGGCAAAACTGATGGCGTCATCCAGCAGGTGCTTGTATTCCGGTTTCTGGGCTGCCTTGTAGAGTAGCGATGGATTGGTGGTGGCGTCGGTTGGCTTGTAGGTGCCAATGGCCTCGATGTCGCCGGTGTCGGCAACCACGGTGGTTATCTGCTTCAACTGCTCGAGCTTGTTCATAATGGGTTCTCCCCGTTTATTGTGGATGCTGTCTGATTTGCCCACCAACAAAGCCACATCGATTACAGATGAGTCGGATTCATCATACGACAAACCCGGATCCC
>JBDLIZ010000429.1:0-5312 GCA_039714615.1 Pseudomonadota bacterium
TCACTGCCTGATACAGAGCAATATCTCCTGCCGGGAACTACCCTTGAACAGCTGGATGAAATCGCCCTCTCGATCAGCGATAATGAGGCGGTCAAACAGCTGAATGAGGCCAAACATAAACTTTTCAGAACCATCTTTGAGCAGGAGCAGAGTGTTGCCTGAGTCGCCTCTTCAGGGGAATCCTCTACCTCTGGTTTTTAGGGCCATTTATAGATTGGAATAGACTTTCAGTCAAGCAAACCCTCCAATGTCTTAAGCACTTGATCGAGGTTTTGCTTTTTTGAGGTTTTTTCTAGTGAAGAATCCATTATCTTTTCAGATAGCTCAATGGCTGACTGTTGAGTATTTGTTTGTGATGCATCAGTAGAGGTGGTTTCAAAATCCAAGGCAGTGATATCGACCGGAACACGTTTTCCCTTAGTGATCACATCATCCAGGTCAGGCTGTGAAGCCTTTATGTTTACGCTCTTAGTATCGTAATACCTCAGGTCAGGGTTAGGTTTATAGCTGAGTATATATTTTCCGATCTTAATAACATCTTCTTCTTGGAGGGCATATATGGAAATACGCTTAGAATTGACAAAAGTACCGTTAGTACTGTTTAGGTCTTCTATTAAACTACTCCCTAAACTGGTTAATATACGAGCATGGGCTCGACTGACCCGCTTATCAGGGAGACGAATGTCATTTTCTTTCCCGCGCCCTATCATTAAGCAGTTTCCTTCAATTGGGTATTCATGGAGCTGCTGACCCGCATGAGCAAGAATCAGCTTACGATAAGGCCCCTGCAAATCCAAGTTAGTCATTTCAGGTCCCATTTTATCAGAATTATATTTTTTCATACTCGCCAAATTCCTATTCACGTCAGTTCTGGATAAAGACAGTAAGCGTCTAGCGAATTACATCTTTCGCGGTGTTTCCAACATCGCCATGATGAACCCATCCTAAAGCGACATCGAGAGGGGCATCATGAATTCAAGCTTATCGGGAGAATTATGGGGACAAGAATTATGGGGACACAATACTCATTTACCGATAGTTTTTGATCCTGAATTCTTTGGAGCTTCAATTGAGTATCGTGTCCCCTGAATTGCCCAGTATCGTGTCCCCTGAATTGCCCTGAATTGTCTGAATTGCCCCCGCCCACCTTATGGTGGGAGCGCTCCATGCAGTAATGCATGGGGTGATTGGGCAGAAGTCAGCAGACGGCATAGTAGTGGATTCTTTTCGATGAAGCGAAGGCCTGAAGCCAAGAGAGGGATGCACCCATCATGCTCTGTGCTCAGTTTTGACAGTCCAGTCAACATAAGATGTCGCAGGCGTGATGATGGAACAGTGTTTTCCACAATCAATCGACATAGTTCGCTCGTGATGGGTTGGTCCGACTACGGTTCGATACTCTTGGTAACCGCCCGGTGCGGACCCGCATGCCGGGTGGTGTAGGAGGGAGGGGGATTAAAACCCCCTTCCTATCCTTGTTGCATTGGCACTTCAATGATCAACAGCTTTGCTGACGCATTGGCGACAAATATCAATTTATCCAGTTCGGTCAGACCGATGGCATCACGTTTGTTTAACATCTCGTGCCCAATGGCAATACTGCCGTCGATCACAAATACATAAACACCATGTTCAGGATAGTGCAATTCATATTCACCTGATTGACCGGCATCAAAATCGCCCAGTGAAAACCAGGCATCCTGGTTGATCCAAACGGCATCACTCTCCTTGTCTGGCGAGACGACCAGATCAAACTGGTTCTCCCGGTCCGTTGCGATCAAGGTTTTCTGAGCGTAACGCGGATCAATGTTTTGGTATTTGGGCAGCACCCAGACTTGTAAAAATTTCACCTTCTCGGTGTCCGAGCCATTGTACTCGGAGTGAGTCAGTCCGGTACCCGCGGACATTATCTGGATTTCACCTGCCCTGATGATATGTTTATTCCCCATGCTGTCTTCATGACGCAAGCTGCCGGACAAGGGAATGGAAACGATCTCCATGTTGTCGTGCGGGTGGGTACCGAAACCGGCACCCGGTTTCACGACATCATCATTGATCACGCGCAGCTTACCGAAGCCCATCCTTCGCGGATCGTAATAATCAGCAAAGGAAAACGTGTGGTGGCTGTGTAACCAGCCATGCTCGGCAACACCACGGCTGCCTGCTCGATGAACGATCGTGTTCATGGCTCGTTGCCTATCTCAGTGCATTCAGGATGCGGTTGCAGCGCCTGATCGTCTAAGGAATGCTACCAAAATAAGTTACCCAACTGGCGCCGCATGATCGCCCGTCTTCGGCGTTGCGACAATAGTTACATAGCTAGGCTATGCGCCTATTGTCGCGCCTTGAATACGAGCGATCATGCGGCGCCAGTTGGGTAACTTATTTCATTCGCATTCCTCACCGGAAAACGTAATGCATAACGTCCCGGACCTAGCAATGCCTGCACTACTGTCACCACCACCAGAAACGCCGGGTATTCCCAACCACCGTGGGCACTACTGAATGCCCAGCCGTTACCCAAATGCACATACAAGGCACCCAGTAATATGGGTATCAGTACGATGGCGACCCACCGAGTGGCCAGTCCTGAAATCAACAGGACGCCGCCTATGATTTCCAGAAAAGTCACCGGATAGGCAGTCCAACCTGGAAATCCTTGCGAGGCAAAAAACTGCACCGTACCGGGTAGGGTAAAAACCAGCACCTTCAACAGACCATGGGCAATAAACATGATACCTAGGCTGACGCGTAATATCAGTAGCGCAATGTGGGTTTTGATATCGTTCATTTCATTTCTCCTTACATGGTTTATAGTACTTATTAGGACTATTTGGTCAAATTTTTTTAGAAGATGCTCTTGAGCTTTTTCAGCAAGTGTTCCATCTCCTTGCAGTCGCTGGCAGACAACCGATCAAAGCGCCCTTTCAAGTAGGCAATCTGTCTTGGAAACGTCGTCTGAAACAGCTTGGTACCCTTGGCCGTTAGTACGACCCTTGTGCAACGCCGGTCATCATGGCCTGGCATCCGTTTGACCATGCCCTTCCCCTCCAGGCGATCGACCACTCCGGTCAGCGTGCCTTTGGTAATGAGAGTCAGTTTACCAATCTCCTTGAAGGTCATGCCCTCGGTGTTCCCCAGGGTAAACAGCACATCTGCCTGCGGTGGGGTCAGGTCAAAACGGCGCAGACCTGTTGCATCGCACAGGGTAAAGGCCTGATAGGCCGCCACCAGTTCACGGACGACACCCATAAAGGGTTGTTTGCCGGCGTTCTTATGGGTGATATTGCTCATGTCATTTGTAATCAATTGTACTAACACGAACTACTTTATTCTAATTAGAACTATTGTCAAGAGTTTTTCGGTGTTCTATTTTCCGGAAAACGAATTCTCAATGACGACCTCGTCCAAAGCCAATTGGCCGGGGCGCGGCCATGCGTCTTTGATTCCTTTGCCAATGACCACGAACATGGCAATCACATGGTCGCCTGGAAGCTTGATCAGTTCGGCAACCTTGTCGAAATCGAAACCGTCCATTGGGCAAGAGTCATACCCCATCGATTTTGCGGTCAGCATTAATGTTTGCGCGGCGATACTACATGAGCGCATCGCCTCATCCCGTTGGATCTGCTCCCTGCCGCGATAGTAGCCATCGATTGCGGGAAGCATGAATTCCTGAACCTCTTTTGAGGTATTCTTCCAATCTCAATTCAAGACCTTTTCGCTTCGACCACTTTTCAACCAGACAACTTCTGAAATGCAGCTCTTTGAAATTCGACTCGTCAAGATCAATCCCGAGAAGAACCAACATCGTTTTTATCAGCTGGCGGTATGGCCCGATCTGTTTGGCGGCTTTTCACTGGTGCGCGAGTGGGGTCGTATCGGTCAGGGCGGGCAACTGCGTTTCGACCCCTTTCCAACAGAGCGAGCCGCTCGTGAGGTCTTAACAAGCCTGGTGCAACGCAAGTGTCGTACGGGGTACGAGGCGGTAAACCGCGAGGATTAGGATCGGTTTCTGAGGGTTATCCTTATTTCA
Source organism: Pseudomonadota bacterium (assembly GCA_039714615.1). GTDB lineage: Bacteria > Pseudomonadota > Gammaproteobacteria > JAAEPA01 > JAAEPA01 > JAAEPA01. Next base: position 4,037 of record JBDLIZ010000429.1, read on the forward strand.
TAACGTTGAAGAAGGGACCGGTTAGTATAGGGGTAGTTTTGGTATAACGCATTCGGCGTCTGAGATCGGGTGCTAGCAGACACTTTCCTTTCGCTTGCCAAGTGGTTGAGAAAGGCCCCGAGATGTGGTTTACCGAGTTCTGATGGGTGTCGCTTACCATGAAAAAAAATAGAGAACTGTATTTTTTATCGACAGCGAGATTGACTAATAAACCTCCAATCCAATAAGTTGACTGTAATCCTGCTGTTGCTGCGAGCATTCCGGTCATGTGCTTCGCGTAACTCTTGTCAGACTCAAACGGCGGAGGTCTTCGGGCCCCCATTTTTTTTTGGTGTTAGAAAACGCAGGGGCACCCGCGTCATCCCTGTTCAGTCATTCACCAGTGCTGGGCTAAAGCCAACGTTTTTTTCTTATTGTTCTAATTAATCAAACACTTTCTCCCGGTGCGCCCAGAGCATCGCCTTCAATCACCAAAATTTAAATTAATTATCATATAATAAACAATAAGTTATAGATTATTTCTGTTTTTAGGGAAAGTTGGTACGCCCCCTGCAATGCCTCGGTCAAGTGCAAGTAATTCACCGATTTACTCCACCGACCTCTAACGACACAGGTGATTGTATGGAAGGGTTTAGAGCCATTAACTCGTCGATAAAATCCAGCATGGACAAGCTCATTGCTGCCATCGCCTTGGTCTTTTTTACTCCCTTGATGGCGATTATCGCGCTGGCTATCAAGTTCACCTCCCCGGGACCGGTGCTGTTCAAACAGCAGCGCAACGGGCTCAATGGCGCCGTGATCGAGGTGTGGAAGTTCCGCAGCATGGTTGTGCACCGGGAGGACGCTGATCAAGTGAGCCAGGCGACCAAGCATGATCCTCGGATCACACCGATTGGCCGCTTGATTCGCCGTACCAGTATTGACGAGCTTCCGCAGCTGTTCAACGTGCTGCAGGGGACCATGTCTCTGGTAGGACCGAGACCCCACGCCGTAGCACACAACGACTACTACGCAGAGAAGATAGGCTCGTATGCCGCCAGGCATCGGACCAAGCCCGGGATGACGGGTCTGGCGCAGATAAAAGGGTTCCGTGGCGAAACCGAAACTCTGGACAAGATGATCAGACGTGTGGAGCACGATATCGACTACATCCGTCGCTGGAATCCATGGCTAGATCTGAAAATTCTGTTTCTAACGCCTGTTTCGCTGCTGTCGTCAGACATTTATTAGGCGTTCCTGTGAAGAAACAGAAGTAAGCGCAAAACTAGTGCTCTAT
>JBDLIZ010000430.1:0-5310 GCA_039714615.1 Pseudomonadota bacterium
ACGTGTTCCTTGTTGTTAATTCTATCGTGGTGGATAAAATTCCAACAGAATACGTCAACCTCTCTTTTTTTCAAACACCAGATCTAATCATAACTCAAATTTTCACTCTAGGTAGTGGAAACAACCGTCTGATTCCAATTGAAAAACTTTCGTTGACTACGCCTGCTGAGCCATTTAAACAAAATCATCGTCGCTAGATAAAAGAATTTATCTATGTAACTGGCATTGAAATTCACACCGAAATAGCTGATGTGGCCTGCTAGCAAGTTACAGAATGTTTTCAAGATATCAGGTCGCACAACTCTATGCCTATTCATACGAACCCATTGATTTACCTTTTTTGGTTCCGTGTGTAAAGGTTTGCCGCTCGTCTTTACCTTGGGTATCAGATTACCTTTACATGACTGGCCAAATTAGAAGGTAAATTCTAGAATGCAGAATCCACATTGCTTATGTCTCTTTCGCCTCCTTATCTTTGAAAACGAGACCAGCTTGGTCTTGTTTTCATTCCGTTTAGCTTGATTTTAGCCGGGCGTTTTATCAAGGCCACTTTAATTCTTTCCCCATCTTTCTGAAACCGAAAACATATCAACGCTTCACCAGCATAACGTAACAATTCAACCCGTCCTCAACGTGTTTCTTCATAACGCTGATTGCCATCCCTGATAGTTCCATCGTTTTTGGATGAGCTATCTTTCTCCTTGCTAAACAGTGTGGTGACACTCTCTAAAAATGCTGCCTCCATTACGTAATTTGTTTCGGTTGGACATCATATATAGGTCTGATAATTCAGTTAATGTCTTATCCCGTTTAATGACCGCTAAGGCAACTTTGGCTTTGAATGGGAGCGTGATTTCTTCTCTTTCTACGCATCGTATGCTCCTCAGTCTATAAGATTACAATAAAGCTGTTTTATCAATTAAACCGGTGTCCAATTTTTGGAGTCCATTCTCATATCAATTCACCGGGACAGTTATTACTGGCGCTCGCTGAGCCGCTGTCGGGTCTGCAAGACGTATACCGAAAAGGTCTGGAGCCACTTGAAGGCCCGCTTGCTCCTAATGTCAGTGGCGTCTATGTAGAACCACCTATCCTGGTAGTGGATCGCGATGCTGGCGTCGTTAGGACGCGAGTCCCACCATTGCTTCTCAGAGGAACGGATCGTGATGAATCGCTTTTCCTCTGGCGCCAACCAATTAATCGGCTCGACAATTCCGGACTCAAGATGGGATGAGGGGATATCAATGCCGGCCCCGAATACTCGGAGAACATCGTAAATCGATCGAAGTTCCACTTGAATCGCATCGACGGGACTTCCATATCCTATCTGATATGGCAAGTTGATTGTGGATCCATCGGACTTTACCTTGATGTCTAGCAGATCGAGAAACTCCCGCACGCTTTCGCCGTATGCATCCTCGTAGTCATGGATAGTCCAGAAATACCCTTTATCGATCTCGGTCTCGGGACGATGAACAATGTCCATCACGCCAGCTTTACGCAATTGGTCGTACAGCTCGATCAAGCGTGCGAATTCCGGTGAGCGTCGTTCATGACCGAGAAGCGAGTTTCGTAATCCGTTGATGCTACGGACTGCCAAGTCAAACATATCGCCGGGATGTGTGGTCGATGACGAGACCAGGAGCCACTCGTTCAGTGGGACAGGCGAAAGCATTCGCCGCATGAAGTCCTCGCCACTCAGTGGTATATACGAGATGGTGGGATTCTCCTCATAGGCAACTCCGGCCGAGATTGGAACTAAGTTGCCGGCGTAGTTATCGCTGCTGCCGACGCCGATGTTCGTCCCGACCTGGGTACTGAAACGAAGATTTGCGGTGATGCTGGCTACCGACATCATGCCAAAGGTCTCCTCGTAGCGCATACGCACTATCACGTTCAGGATTTCCTCGTCCGCCGTACGGTTGATCACTTCGGCATAGACACCTCGCCCTCCTGAGATGGATTGCGGACCGATCACGTTGCAACCGCAAATCGCAAGGGCACTGATGATGAGAGGGGCACTTCTAATGCGAAATATGCAACCCTGGAACTTCATGGCCATCCTTTAATTTGTGAGAATAAGAAAAATAAATGCCTATTTTGTTATGAAAAAAGGGCATCCTTCATTTGTCGGTTTACCCTTTTTAAGGGTAGGTAACCAGTTTTTGATCTGATAGTGCTAAATGTCAACTAACCTATCGCATTTGGGAAGACCAAATGACCAGCTAGTAAACCAGAAAATCAAAACACGCTATCCGTTCCTGCAACCAAAGCTTACACTTCGTTCATTAATGTCCACCCTAATTAAATTCATCTAGAATCTTAGATTCTTTTGGTTGATTCAGGCCCGAGTAGAAAATTACTGCAAGGAAACACTACGGTTAGTATTATAATCATATTTTGGTTCAGGCATAAATGTGTAGTAGCTTGAGTAAACACTCCTCTGTTCATTCATGCTTAGAAAGGCCATTTATTTACACAGTAAATTATTTAAAAAGATGAATAGAGTATATTCAATCACAACACTTTTTTTCATATTAGCTTACGCTGCCTTCACTTTATCGGGCTGCTCGTTTCCCGCCCGTAAACACGCTGTTCCCCAGGCATCAACCGAGAAAGCCGAAATAGTGGGTCTGCCCGGGGTTCGCTACGAGGTTGATACTGAAATGCCTGCGTTTACTCAAGACATGATCGAAAGCTTTTATCGGGAACAGCGTTTCCTGACCGATCAGGTTCAAAATGGCCAGTTACCACCCGCTAATTTCCTGGCTATTTCAGGAGGGGGCGATAACGGGGCCTTTGGTGCAGGCCTGTTATGCGGGTGGACTTCGGCTGGCAACCGGCCAGAATTCAAAGCAGTCACCGGCATAAGCACCGGAGCTCTCATAGCGCCGTTCGCCTTCCTAGGACCTGAATATGATTCTATCCTCAGAGAAGTCTATACTACAATCTCTCCCAAGGATGTTCTGAAAGAGCGAGGCATACTAGCGGCGGTGTTTGAAGATGCCATGGCGGATAATGCACCTCTCCGGCGCCTGATACAGCACTACATTACCAAAGACATATTGCAAGAAATTTCGCGTCAACACGAACGTGGACGTTTGCTGCTGATTATGACTACCAACCTGGATGCCCGCAAGTCGGTGATCTGGAATATGGGGAAAATCGCCGCCAGTGGCCATCCTGAAGCCTTGCAACTGTTTCACAATATCATGCTGGCCTCGGCAGCTATTCCGGTTGCTTTCCCACCGGTGATGTTTGATGTTGAAGTCAACGGCAAGCAATACCAGGAAATGCATGTGGATGGCGGTACCATGAAGCAGGTGTTCCTGTATCCTCCTGCACTTAGGGCGAGGGCTATCAGTGAACAGGGAGGGGTTTTCCGAGAAAAGAACCTTTATCTGATAAGAAATGCCCGTCTGGACCCCGATTGGGCGGAAGTCGAGCGGCGCACCTATTCAATCGCTGCCCGCGCCATTACTTCGTTGATCCAGACTCAGGGTATCGGCGACTTATACCAGATCTATGCTGAAACCCAACGGGACGGCATTGATTACAATCTCGCCTATATCCCGAAAAGTTTCAATGCCCCGCACAAGGAAGATTTTGATACTGAGTATATGAAAAAGTTATTCCAGACCGGGTATGATTTGGCTGTTGATGGCTATCAATGGGAAAAGGCACCGCCGGGATTATAAGGAAGAATACCTTTCTTCTTTAAGACAATATAATAAAAGCCAATAATTTATCTACAAAGGGCTATGAATAATACTTTGAGACCGACCCTGTTGTTTACAAGCTTAGAGCTAATATTTTGATTACTGACGCCCCGCAGAGGGCGTTCATATACCGCGCGGCATTTAAAGAAAATAACTTGGTTTATGTGACGGCACAACCAGAGCAAAGACTTCATACAGGCCAGTTTGTGGGTTGAACCGCCGCGCAAAGATTATAAAATTGGCTACAAAATAGCCGTAATGGAAATTTAGCGATGAGTATTATACAGAATTTGAAGCGCGAATTCTTGGAACTGACGTATGTTACATCCTATTTTGTCTGCTGGCTTGGTGTATTGATACTACTTAAACACCTCATCCTTGCCGAATATAAAATCGAGTTTTACGGCATGCCTTTGGCAGTGCTCGGAGCACTGATACTCGCCAAGGTTGTGCTGGTACTCAAACACGTTTCCTTGGGTGCATGGATTCATGCCCAGCCAGCGTGGGTAGATGTCGTACTAAGAACAGCCCTGTACACCTTCGGTGTATTTGTTGCGTTGCTGATCGAAAAAACCTTCGAGGCCCGGCATGAATACGATGGTTTCATCCCCGCGCTGAATGCATTATTCCAGCAAGCTGATATGAACCACATCTGGATCAACACGATATGTCTGTCGGGTGCATTGCTAAGTTACAACATGCTGGCCGTGGTCAGCAGATGCCTCGGCAAAGGTGCATTACTCCGAATGTTCTTGATGCCCTTGCCAAAAAAAACATTGAATGGTGACTAATAAGCGCGTTTATAATCAGGCGGGACTTGACTTTTTCCTAAACTCGAAACCTTGTGAAAAGTATGTAGGAGCAACAGCACGATGACTGTCCAACTCTTAATTAACTTTATGGTACAGTTTCTTGGAACCGGGGCAGCATTCTTGCTCGCTTATCGGTCTTTCCAGACACGCAGAATTCAGTTAGGTGCGGAACCGACGCTACCCCAATACTTTATCCGCAGAAGCACCTACTGGATAGGGATCGCATCGTACTGCACTTCTATGGCAGCACTGTACTGGTTACTTACTTGGCGGTGGCTATCCCTGGACCCACTTGTGACTCTCATCGTCAAGAACTTTCGATCTGGGGAATTCGTGAATCTTCTCAATGGCATGGAAGAGAACACGATCATACCTTTAATTGCCGCCAGTCTGTTTCTATTTTTTCTCGCCTGGGAAAGCAAGTTCAACCCTTTACTTATTTTGAGGGACAGCATCCATGACGCTTTTGCAATTCCGACCAAGGCAGTAGAGGTCTATAATGCTCTGATCACATCGAGATTGTCAGCGGTCGATAATAGTTTAAAAGCACAAATAGCCAGTCGCTTGCTGGTGTCGAGCATAGACTTTGGGGACTTTGAAAAATCCAGAGCCACGGTGGAGTATAAATGGGCTCATAATTGTCTTCTTTTTGACCAGATACAGAACTACGCCAACCAAACATCCTTTCTTCGTTTTTTCAACGAACCGTCTCTGAAATGGGGGGAAATCTGTATCTCTTACAATGCAATGTCGGAAAAAGTTGCTATCTGGAAGGAAGC
>JBDLIZ010000431.1:0-5292 GCA_039714615.1 Pseudomonadota bacterium
CGCTGAGGAACGAAGCCCAACACGCAACTATCGCTAAAACGTTGGGCTTCGTTCCTCAGCGCCAACCTACACTATTCGGTTTGGTATCAAGGCATAATCTGCGAGTTCAGGGTATCTGAACTCAGTGACTCAGATACGTTTGCGTTGTTCATTAAGGCCATCCCAGAACACGGCCACACCCTCCAGCATTTCATTGCCAACCCGGATGAAGCGGTCTTCATCGAGGTCGGATGTGCAGTACAGTTCTTCCAGCTCCTCCTGGGTATGGCGGGCGTGCTGCGCTTCCAGGCGGCCGTGCCAGGTGAAGAACGCCAGCGGCAGAGCTGCACTGGTTCGCTGATTGAACTTGCCGAGGCCTTCCACCAGTTCATCCCAGAAACCGGCTGCCGCCCAGTTCTCGACTGCATAACTGGCCGCCTGCGAAACCTCATAATCCGGGCTTCCATAGAGCCGTATCAGCTCGTCGCAGTAATGCAGTGTCGGACGCGTACCCTGCCGGCGTTTGCCGACCTCGGAAAAGTTCAGATCCAGTTTACCGGCGATGCGCATCAGCCATTCAAAATGGGCTGCCCGAAAGTGAAAGACGCCGCCATCGATGGAACCTTGCGTTGCCACCAGTTTTGGATCACCTTCACGGTCGGCCTCTTGGCTATCCTGCAATATGGGACGTGGGCCATTGAAGAGCACACCGATTTCGTTGGCGAGTATTTCCTTGGAGGCGCGCATGCCTTCGAGGGTGTCGGCATTGATCATTTTCTGCAATTGCGCCACTAGAAACTGGTTGGAGAATACCGAGAACTGGATGGTAAAGGCACGCACTTGCAGACGGCTTTGTTGACCCCGCCTGAACCAGGCCGTATAGGCGTTGTTGGTGATAACCCGGTGTTGCAGCAGCTCACGGTTGATGCGTTGCTGGAATTCCAGGAATCGGTGCGCCTGTTTCACCGAGTAACCGGCCTTGTGCTCGATGATGGCGCGCAAGGAAGGTTCACTCAGCCCTTCCAGATGGTGCCGGCTGGCGAGGGTCTGTAACAAGTGTTTCTGCGATACAATCATAGTACTCACCTGCTAGATGGCGACATTTTACCGGCAGCGACACCCTGTCTTTTTTCAGCGTCTTCATAACCAGCTATCTGGTTTCCTTGATCTCGGAAGAATTCACTCCGCATCCCCCTGGTTTTCCGGTGTCGCGGCCTGGAAAGCCGGTAACGCCGTACAATATTGATAAATCTTCCGCACCTTGGGATAGGGCGCCAGATCACAGTCAAAACGTTTGGCGTTATATACCTGGGGAATCAGGCAGATGTCGGCCAGCGTCGGCCTATCGCCATAGCAGCAGCTATTACCCGCCTGCGGGTAGGTATTCAACAAAGTCTCTACGGCGCGCAACCCTTCAGCTAACCAATGCCGGTACCAGGCCATTGTCCGGGCCTCATCGACGCTCAAGGTTTGCTTGAGGTAATCCAGCACTCGCAGGTTATTCAATGGCTGGATGTCACTGGCAACGATCTGGGCCAGCGCGCGCACATAGGCACGCTCGCCAACATCCACCGGCAGCAGGGGCGGGTCCGGGTAGGCTTCGTCCAGGTATTCGATAATCGCCAGTGACTGGGTATATACCCGTTGCCCGTCAACGAGCATCGGCACCAGCCCCTGTGGATTCCGCTCCATATACTCCGGTTTCCAGTTCTGCCCTCCGTCACGCGTCAAATGGATATATTGCGATTCAAATGCTAGTCCTTTCAAGGCCAGCGCAATACGCACGCGGTAAGAACAGGAACTACGGAAATAGGTGTACAGCGTCAATCCGGACAAGGCACCACCTCCTGTTCTATGGCCCCGAAAATCGACTGCCCCGCCGCGTCCAGCATGGTAATTCGTACCCGGTCACCGTAATGCAGGAAGGGCGTGCTCGCCGCGCCGGTTTCAATGATCTCCAGCACGCGCTTTTCCACCAGGCAGGAGCAGCCGCGGCCGGTATCGGCATTGGATACCGTGCCCGACCCGATCAGGGTGCCGGCGGACAACTTGCGGGTACGCGCGGCATGACTGAGCAGGGTCGGGAAATCGAACTGCATCCCTACGCCTGCATCGGGATTACCGAAGCGTTCTCCGTTCAGATCGGTCAGCAGTGGCAAGTGCACCTTCTTCCCGTCCCAGGCGCCGTTGAGTTCTTCCGGTGTCACCGCCAGCGGTGACAGCGCACTCGATGGTTTTCCCTGTAAAAACCCGAAACCTTTGGCAAGTTCTGACGGAATCAGCTTGCGCAGCGAAACGTCGTTGATGAGCACCAGCAATTTGATGTGGCCGGCGGCCTGTTCGGGCGTGACGCCCATCGGTACTTCGTCGGTGATCACGCCGACCTCGGATTCAAAATCCAGGCCCCAGCTCTCATCGGCCAGGCGAATCGCTTCCCTAGGCCCGAGCAACGAGTCGCCGCCACCTTGATACATCAGCGGGTCGGTCAACAGCTGATCGGGTAACTCCGCACCGCGCGCCCGGCGCACCCGTTCTACATGACTCAGGTAGGCGCTGCCGTCGAGCCACTGGAAAGTACGCGGCAGAGGCGCGGCGAGTGCCTCGGGATCAAATCTGAAACCTTGCTGATCGTCATCGTTAAGGGCGCGGTAACAGGCTTCAAGTTGTGGTGCGATCCACTCCCAGTCCTCAATGGCCTGCTGAAGTGTGGCAGCAATCTTCGGCAGCTTACGTGCGCGCGTGATATCACGGCTGACAACCAGCAACGTGCCGTCACGCCCCCCCTGCTTAAGTGATGCCAGTTTCACGGCTTTCCCCCTTTCCAGGAATCCACATAGCCTTCCCACTCGATGCCTGCCGGCAATTCGGCAACTTCCAGCGCATCGCGAGTGTCGATCATCACGGCCACCTCGTTGGTTTCCTTGCGCAATGCCTTGTTGCCCGTCTCGAACGCCTTGGGGTGTGGTCCGTGCGGGATACCGGCCGGATGCAGCGTGAGCATGCCGGGATGGATATTGTCGCGCGAGAAAAACTCGCCCTGATGGTAGAAGATCACTTCATCGTAATCGTCGTTACTGTGGAAGAACGGTACCTTCAAGGCACCGGGATCGGTTTCGATCGGCCGCGGCACAAAGGTGCAGACCACGAAGTGGTTTGCCACAAACGTGCTGTGTGCCGAGGGTGGCAGGTGATAACGCGCGCTCATCAATGGCCGGATGGCGCGCCAGTTGATACGCACCGGCATCAACGAGCCGTGCCAGCCCACCGCATCCAGGGGATTGAAAGGGTAGCTCACTGTGCTGAGCTTGCCGCGCCGTTTGCTCTGCACCTGCCAGGGATCCTCGGTCTGCTGGACGAGAAAAGCATCGTCGATTTGCGGCGTATCGAGCATGGCGGGATCAAACACCGCATGGGCACCGACAATACCTTTGTCCGGCAGACCGTAACTGTCGCCGGTGGCCTCTATCATCAACACCGCTAGCGGCGCGTTATGGTCAATACGCCACTGCGTACCTCGCGGCAACATCACATAGTCACCTTCGCTAAGCGCGAGATGTCCGTAGTCGCAAAACAGGTCGCCCGAACCGGCGTGCAGGAACAGCAGTTCATCACCGTCGCCATTGCGGACCAGGTGATCCATGGCGCCGTCACTGCGCCAGAAGCGAATTTTCAGCTGTCCGTTGCCCAGTAGCGCGGTGGCCTCCCAGGGCGAGCAGCTATGATGAGCGATGGGCCGGGTATCGAAGGCGCGCGGACGCAGTGGTCCCTGCACATTACTCCAGGCAGTGGGCGGGTGGCGGTGATACATCTGGGTGGAGGGCCCATAAAAACCTTCCCTTCCAAGCTCACGCTCGTAGGTTCCAGCGGGCAGATCCACATGTGCCTGCCGCGAGGCGAGGCCCTCGACACGCGGCACAGTGATCCGGTGGCGCGCCATATTAGATCACTCCCCGTTTCAACTGATCGCGTTCCATGGCTTCAAACAAGGCCTGGAAATTACCTTCCCCGAATCCCTGGTGCCCTTGGCGCTGAATGATTTCAAAAAAGATGGGGCCGATCACCGTCTGGGTAAAAATCTGCAACAATAAGCCGCCTTCTTTGCGGGTCGCGCCATCAATCAGAATACGGTTCCAGCGCAACCGTTGCAGATCCTCATCCTGCCAGGGCAAACGTGTGTTGACGGTATCATAATAGCTGTCCGGCACGTCCATAAACTCGACCCCGGCAGCACGCAGGGCCTCGACGGTGGCATAGATATCAGCACTGCTTAGGGCAATGTGCTGCACGCCTTCACCATGATAAAGATCCAGGTATTCCTGAATCTGTGATTTGCTGTCCGTCGGTTCATTAATCGGGATCCGCACCTTGCCGCAAGGGCTCACCATGGCACGCGATCGCAGGCCAGATCGTTCCCCTTGGATGTCGAAGTAGCGGATTTCCCGGAAAGCGAAAATACGTTGATAAAATTGCGCCCAGCGATCCATATGACCGTCACGCACATTGTTGGTAAGGTGATCGATGCTGATCAGACCCACACCTTTAGGGCGCAAAGGTATACCCTCTATAGGCAGGAAATCGACATCGTAAACTGAGCCGCACTCATAACGGTCGATCAGATATATCAGGCTGCGGCCCACCCCGTGAATTGCAGGAATATTGAGCTCCATTGGGCCGGGGTGGTTTTCAAAGACTTCTGCGCCCGATTCCCGGGCACGCTGAACAGCTTGTGCGGCATTGTGCACCCGCAGGCCGATCGCGCACACCGACGGCCCGTGTAGGCGCGCAAACGCCTGGGCAAAGCTATCCGGCTCATGGTTGATGATGAAATTGATATCACCCTGGCGGTAAAGAATCACATCCTTGGAACGGTGTCTGCCAACCGCAATAAACCCCATCTGTTCAAACAATCGCGCCAGACCCCGGCTGTCTTGCGCCGTGTATTCAATGAACTCGAAACCATCGGTTCCCAACGGATTGTTGATTGCAGTTTCCATCACGCACCTTCAAAAACCAGTTAACTTCATTTCAATTTTAGACCATTCCGCCAAAGATCGGTTTCGCTACACGTATAGAAACCTCTTATCAAAATCCTGGTCTAATCCACCATAATTAGAGGCCGGCGGAGAACATCATGAGTCAGAACAGTTCGCTGCGGGTACCGGAATTTGGCAACGAAAAAGCACGCGGGTGCATGGATCTTTTCACCTTCACGGAGGCTTACGGCTGCAGTGAAATCCATTTCAGGACCGACCCCGACACGCAACTGAAAGCCATCATCGCCATCCACAGCACCACCCTGGGTCCGGCTGCAGG
>JBDLIZ010000432.1:0-5285 GCA_039714615.1 Pseudomonadota bacterium
CTCCCTGGGTGGTTGGTGTTGTTTGGTAACTTTACCTTACCACCTATGCCAGCCCTTTCCCTGTATTTTCAATCTGTTGGACTTATCTTAGTGCCATTCAACCCTGGCCCCTTTGATCACTAAATATAGCGACCCTGGCCCCATTGATTCCTTTGATCTAAATAAGTTATAGGGGGTAGTCGCTTAATTCCTCCTGAACCTAAAACCAAGCCCGAAGGCATTGAAGCCGGGAAGCAGGAGGTCCCTACGGAGCCGACACGCACAATATGTTATGGGTGGAGGAGCAAACCGTCCACCCCCTTAAATTATTATTGCAAGGCTGGCTTAAAATCCGATGTCAGCCGTAGCAAGCATGTAATATGTTTCATAGTACAACTTTTCGCTGATAGCGGTGATTACGCCAAATGTATCAATCAAGCCATAATCCCCTAAACTGGAAAACACGGTGTCATTGACTTCAACCATTGAAAAGCCGCTCAACTCGCATTGCTCTTGTGTCGGGCCTGTGCAGGCATACAGATAAGCGCTTCGTACGGCTTCCTTGTCAATCAGGGGTTGGATGACATAGAAGCGGTAAATTTCAGCGCCGTATGCGGTCTCATAGATAAGCTGGACATAGCCGTCCCCTACAATTGGCACCTCATCGCCAACTTCTGCGGCACTAGTAAAAAGCGGGAAGGAAAGAAAAACCGCCACTATTGCGGCCATAAATATTTTACGCATATCATTTCTCCTGAAAAGTGGAGAGGACCATTCCTCGCCACGGCGCGAAGTATGCATGTATGCATGTATAAAATTTGTTGACTGGGTCATACTTTTAAAATCCTGCATGCATGACGCAACAGAATCATTATAAAATGTGATCATGAAAGAAAAACAACAAAACAGGCCACCATCACGGGAAGGAAAGAAAGTCGCGCAAGTTTTTATTGATCCGAAAATGCATAAAAAGCTCGCCATGATCGCGCTTGAGGAAACTTCCTCAATTCAGGAATTATTGCTTGAAGGAATCGAGGCGGTTTTGAAAAAAAGGCAAAAGAATAAATAGGGGCTATTTTGGCAAAATCAGCCCCATTGAGGCGTTTACAGTCGTGATGCTTAGGATGCAAAACGGGACATCCCTGTCCCCCCTTCGCCCTCGCTTGTCATGAGGACAAGGATGTCAGGTCTTGCGATCATGCATATTTCGCTTCAGCTTTCTTTATCGCTCTGCTAACCGTCGAATAGTGCACATTAAGCTTTGTGGCGATATCCTTCATGGTATTTTCGTCAGAGTAGTAGGCTTCTGCCATTCCCCGTTTCTTGTCTTTGTATAATCCTTCATAATAGTCGAGTGACTTTGCCTTGGGACAATGTTGCGCACGTGGGATTTCACTTAAGTCTTTATCTGCATCCAGTTTATTCTGCATTTGTTTTATAAAACCCTCATCTCCCAAGTAGATTTGTTGTGAAAATTCCGTCCACAAACTGGGCAATCCTACATCGGCCCGTATGAAGTCTTTATATTTGGCAATGGCACGTTTCCGTTGAACGCTGAAATGATTCATTAGCCAGCCTGTTTCTAACCATTCAGGTATGCTTTGCTCGCCTATCCTTGCTTTATAACTGCTCCATGGCCATTTGCCGACATCTTTCACTAATCGGGCAGGTACAGTATTCAACACTACATAGCGCGATAGTTCCAATAGATAGCTGTCTTTATCGACTATGATGAATGCTCTGGATTCCGCCATTTTTGGTATTTAACGTCGCCGTTGCTGGTGGCCGGTTACGAAATCTGCACAGTACAGGAGCTGTTAGGACATGAGAGGGAAGGGTCCAGTCAAGGAAACGCCAGAACAAACAGCGGTGCCACCAGAACCGATAAAATCGCTCAGTACCGAGCTGGCCGAACCCCCGCTGGTGAAATCACTACCGGTGATATGCAACTCAGCCAGACCCAATGGGGGAGGCGCAGAAGGCCCTCAACGATATCGGTTTCGATGCCGGGCCAAACGACGGTATACCCGGCGCCAAGACCATCAGCGCCATCGCCTTGTTCAAGGAGAGCCGGGGTTTAACTGAGACGGGTCAGCTCACCGAGGCCCAGCACGGGAGGCTGCTGGCGGACGCCCAGTTGGCGGCTGAGGGCCGCTTGGTCTCTATGTTGCCGGAGATGGTCGGTATCCCCGCGGGCTGTTTTCAGATGGGCAGCCCAGCCGATGAGGACGGGCGGCAGGATAACGAACGCCAGCATCGGGTCTGGGTGGAGGCATTCAAGATCGGCAGGACCGAGGTAACCCAGCGGCAGTGGCGTGAGCTGATGGGCGATAATCCCTCCAGTTTCAAAGGCTGTGATGACTGCCCGGTGGAGTCGGTCTCCTGGCATGATGTGCAGGGGTTTCTGCAAAAGCTGAATACGCAAACGGGTAAGATGTTTCGCCTGCCCAACCAGGCGGAGTGGGAGTACGCCGCCAGGGCGGGAACCACCGGCCCCTTCAGCCTCCAGGGCAGGATCAGCGCCGACAAGGCGAACTACAATGCCAACTACACCTATGCGGGCAGCAGCAGGGGGTCATATCGCGGAAAGACGGTACCCACTGGCAGCCTGCCCGCCAACCCCTGGGGGCTGCATGAGGTGCATGGCAATGTCTGGGAGTGGACCTGCTCTGCCTATGATGAAAAGTATGAGGGGAGTGAAACACAGTGTGCCGGCAGTAGTGACAGCGCCCTGCGTGTGGGCCACGGTGGCTCCTGGGACTCCTTACCGAGGTCCCTGCGCTCGGCGACCCGCGACGGGGACACGCCGGCCAACCGGAGCAGCAGCGTTGGTTTTCGTCTCGCCCAGGACTGATTTCCCTTTGTTCATTTCTCTTTTACCCTTTTGAGATCCAGTGGGCTGGCGGAAGGCGCTGCGCTTTTCCGCCCTACATATTTAGACAGAGCGTAGGGCGGAAAAGCGCAGCGCCTTCCGCCAAATGGCTGCCATACTCTGAAGATGCCCGACTATCGCCGTAACCGCCTGCCTGGCGGCACCTATTTCTTCACCGTCAATCTGCTGGACCGTAACAGCGATCTGTTGATGCGGTATATCGAAGAGTTACGTGAAGCAGTCCGGCAAGTTCGCCGGTCACGCCCGTTTTATATCGATGCCTGGGTGGTGTTGCCGGAACACATGCATTGCATCTGGACCCTGCCCGAAGACGATGCGGACTATTCATTCCGTTGGAAGGCGATCAAGATTCGTTTCGCCAAGCAGATACCGATAACCGGACACCGCACACAGGCGAGGCTTCGCAAGGGTGAGCGAGGGATCTGGCAACGCCGGTTTTGGGAACATACCATCCGGGATGATCGGGATTACGAGGTGCATATGGATTATGTGCACATCAATCCGGTCAAGCATGGTCTTGTGGAGCGGGTGGGGGATTGGCCTTATTCGACATTTCATCGGTATGTCGAGTTGGGGGTGTATCCGACGGATTGGGCCGGGGCTGTGGAATTGAGGTTGGATGCGGGGGAGCCAATAGAGGATCGGTAGAAATGAAGGCGGAATGGCGGAATGGCGGAATGGCGGAAGGCGCTGCGCTTTTCCGCCCTACAGGGACGTAGGAAGTGTCGATCATGCAGGAGCAATTATCGACCGCCCTACAGACGTAGGCAATGATTGTTCCTACAATCTTATTGCATTTCCTCCATCCCTGGAGGTCAGAAGTGCCGATCATGCAGGAGCAATTATCGGCCGCCCTACATGTTGTTATGCAGAAAACTCTGCTGCAAGACCTGCTGTGCAATACCATATCGTTGTAACATACCTGGGTTGGTCCGGGCCAGAATGTAGGGCGGAAAAGCGCAGCGCCTTCCGCCGCCATGGGCCAGGCATCATAATCAATTAACCAAGCCCTTAAGTCTTATGAGGGCAAAAAGGTCCGTATGCGAAAGATTCACCCCGTCCGTTTGCTGCTCATCCTCGGGGTTGGCGTGCTGTTTCTGCTGCTGCTGTTGCTGGCGCTGCTGCTGAGCGATGCCCTGCTGAATTTTTACGTCAACCTGCAGGAGACGCCGGGGTGGCTTGCCTGGAGTCTGCTGGCCGGTTTGGGTTTGCTCTCCCTGTTGCTGGGCTGGGTGTTGATCCGCCTGCTGCGACCCAAACCTGCGCTACCTCAAGCTACCGAGAAGCCTGTTCCCGTGACATTGGAGCAGGTCGAGTCCCGCCTGGAGAGCGCCCGTAGTGCTCAGCTCGATACCAGCCAGGCGGAACAGGAGCTGGTGCAGCTGCGGGAGAGACGTGAGGCGGGGGAGGTCCATGTCGCCCTGTTCGGCGATATCAGCAGCGGCAAATCGAGCCTGATCAAGGCCCTGCTGCCGGATGCCCAGGTGGAGGTGCAGGTCACCGGCGGCACCACCCGGGAGTTGCGGGCGTACAGCTGGAGCAGTCCGGCCGGCGACCGGCTGGTGCTCACCGACATGCCGGGTCTGGACGAGCCGGGACGGGAGCAGGACGCCTGGGTGCGGGATGAGGCCTTGCGGGCCCATCTGGTGATCTATCTCTGCGAGGGTGATCTGACGCGTAGTCAGGCCGGGGAACTGAGCCAACTATTGACGCTGAACAAGCCCCTGATCCTGGCCCTGAACAAGATCGATCGCTACCAGCCCGGTGAGCTGGAACTGCTCAAGCAGCGTTTGCGGCAACAGGTTGACCGGTTGGGCGAGGCCGAGGTGGTGGCGATCAGCTCCGGTGGTCGTCAGTCCGTGGTGCGGATTCTGCCCGATGGCGGGGAAGAGGAGGTTATTCGTCAACTGCCGCCCCAGGTGGATGAGCTGACCCGGGCCATTCAACGTCAAGTGGACGGCGATACGGAGACCCTAAACCAGTTGCGGGACAGCGCGGTCTTCGTACTGGTCTCTCGCCAGCTGGATCAGGCCCTGGCCAGTCACCGTAAAGATGAGGCGGAGAAACTGGTCTCCAGCTACGCCAAGAAGGCCCTGGTCGGCGCGGTTGCCGCCATGACCCCGGGGAGCGATATCCTGATCCAGGGTTATCTCGCCACCCAGATGGTGAAAGCGCTGACAAAACTCTATGAAATACCGGTGCGCAAGGTGGATGTGGAGCTGCTGCTGGAGCTGGTGCAGAAGCATGTGCGGGGTCATTCGACCCTGGTGCTGGCGATTGCCGGCAACGCCTTGAAGGCCTTTCCTGGGGCCGGCACCCTGGCAGGTGGTATATTGCATGCTATTGCCTACGGCTATCTGTTCGAGGCCCTGGGCCGCGGGGTTGCCACTTCCTTGGCCACACGGGGCGAGCT
>JBDLIZ010000433.1:0-5277 GCA_039714615.1 Pseudomonadota bacterium
TACCTCGCGGAATAGATCTATGTTGTCCACCAATAATGTCCGTTTGCGCTCCGCCAGATTAACCGTGAAGAAATAGCTGCCTCCGGCCACATCGCTCCGTCGATAATGCAATAGTTATCTCCCTTCTCAGGCGTGGCCTTCATTTCGCCCTGGGTCTTTTATCTTTTTGTTGGGGTTCGTTCCTCACCCCAACCTACCTGGGCTGATCATCGGCACGGTGATCATCAAGTATAGACTGTGTTGGAGCGATGAAAAGGCGGTGCAATAGATCCGAGAGAACCCGGACTTAAACAAAGCTTTATTCCCGTCCCGCGATCCGCTTGTTAAGCGATTTGATCCGGCCATAGAGGCGTTTGTCCTGCGGAGCGAGTTCCTCATAGCTCCTTATCAGCTCATCTACCCGCTTACAGTGTTGTGCCGCGGACTCCAATGCGGAGAGATACTTATAGTTTCCGGTATTATCCGGTAAACCGATCAGGAACAGATGCAGGGCCAGGTCGTAGGCCTGAAACCGATGACAGACCCAGGCCATTGAGGCGGCCTGCTGCGCCTGCCAGAGGCTGGAGTATTGATATATGAAATGTCTGGCCTGTGCACCCTGTCCGGTTTCCAGCAGGCGTTGCACATAGACCGGAAGCATTCCCTCTGGGATCGGTTCGTCGAACTCCAGCAGTGAATCGACCTCGCTCATCAACGCCTGCGGCCCCAAGGACGCGGCCCGCAGACGCTGGCATTGCGCCTGGGCAAAGGCATCGTCAGGCGACAGGGACAGATAGTCTTCTACGTATTTCAAGGCGCGCCCGGGCTGCTGCGAGCGCTCGTAAAGCCAGGCCAGATCCATGTTCACCCAGGGATGTTCCGACAACAGGCCCACCAGCAAGGCCTCGGCCTGACTGAATTGACCCAGTTGGGTATACGTCTTACCTAACCATTGACGGGTCAACCAATGGGAATGAATACGTTCGGATTCTTGGAAGTGAACGAGTGCCTGGCGATAGACCTTGTCGTGGTAATACACCCGGGCCGCCAAATAATGCAGCCGCGCTGAGTTCGGAAACATCTCCAGTAATTGAGCCACCATGGGGGTCGCCAGCGTCCATTGTCCGGCAGCGATAAGATATTCCAGCTCCAGCCCACGGGTATGCACCGACAGCGGTTCTTCTTCCTTGAGCCGCCCGACGATGTCAGCGGCCTGAGCCAGATCCCCTTGACGCAAGGCGTGTTTGAGGTTGGTTCGCAGGGCCTTGATATAAGCCGTTTTATTTCGAGTCACCGAGGCAATATTGGGTTCGTTAGACGTATTCTTTTCGGCTCATCAGATATTGAAGAAACGTTCATGATAAACTCCCGATATACCGTTATACCCATGGCGGATGGGTTTTCGGGTGCGCAGAGTGCGTCGTATTGTCGCAGAGCAAGGCAGAACACGTAAGGCATAGTTATTCCTATGGTTTTCGTGTTCTAACGCGGCTATGCGGCAAAGGCGGCGTGCTATGTGTTCTGAAAACTCATTCGTCATGGGTATATTAATCAAGGATCAGGGTGATTCTAAGAGGCCGAATCATCCCCTGTCTATAGGGACGTTTAATATGACACTCAACCCTAGCAGTATCCGGGAAGTAGTAAACGTTCGTGTACACCCCACCGTGGTGCGTTTACAAGACCTGGAAAAGGAGAATGCCCGTTGGTTGAGTGATAGCTTTCTCATTACCCCCGAGGTTAAAAACCATCTGCGGGTTCTCAAGCGCGTATTTCGACGAAAATCCGGCAGTGGGATTTTTCTGATCGGTCACTACGGTTCGGGCAAGTCTCATTTTCTTGCCTACCTCACCCAGCAACTGCGCGACGCCTCTCTGCTACCCGCACCACCCGAGGTCATTCCCCTGTCACTGGTCAATTTTAGCGCCGCCAACCGCCTGGAGGATATTTTTTCCGGGGCCCTGGGCATCCGCGGCGCAACCGGCGACCGCCGCCCGGCCTGGGAGGCCATGTTGCACCAGCATCCCCGAGGGCTGCTGCTAGTGGTGGATGAGCTGTCGGAGTTCCTGCGCGCTAAGCCGGATGCTCACGCCTTCACCGAGGATGTGCGGTTTTTACAATATCTCGGGGAATGGGTGCAAGACAGACCCTGCTGGATCATCGCCGCATTGCAAGAGGGCATCGAACACACCGGGGAGTTGGAATACGATCTTTACCGCAAAATCAAGGACCGATACCCCCTGCGCCTGTTACTCACACCCACCCATGTCAAAAATCTCATCGCCGACAGTATTCTGGTCAAGAAACCCGAATACCATGGCGCAGTAGAAAATCTGTTGCGGGAGCTGAAAGAGACCTACCCAGGCCCTGCCCTGGACTTCGACGCCCTGCGCACCATCTACCCTCTACACCCCGTCACCCTGGAGCTCCTGGAAGAGGTACGGGATCGTTTCTCCCAGGCGCGGGGGATTGTGGATTTCACCGTGACCCGCTTACAAGGGGATCACGCGCGCGGGATCTCCCCCTTTCTCGATCAACCCTTCGGCAATATGCTCACGGCCGACGCCATCGTCGATCATTTTAGGGATTTGTTCGAGTTGCAGCCTGAGTTTCTGCCGCTGGCGCAACAGTTCTTCCCCTGGTACCAGAAACACCTCGACGAGTTGTTCGAGCGTCCCGCGCTGCAGGACCTGGCCCAGAGCTTACTGAAACTGCTGGTACTCACCCACCTGTCACCGGCCCGCGAGCATCTCTCGGCACAGCAGGCCGCCAACTGGCTGATGTTCAGTGCCGCACGCGTGGAACCCGAACGCAATCGAAAAATCATCGACCGAGTGTTGTCCACCCTGGCCGAACGAGGTCGTTATATCAGCGTCCGTAGCGGGCGTTACCGGCTCAATCTGCGCGATGATGGGGCGGCAGCCCTGGATCGATTGCTCAAGCGTGAGATCGACGTCCTCCAGGGGCAAGACGCCATGGTGTTTGAGACCCTCCTTCCACTGCTGGCAAAGAGTCGATTCAACCCCCTTGCACTGCCCCGAGACCAGTGGCAACACAGACAGGTCCTGTGGCAGTTCCACCCACGCCGTTACGCCGTGTGGCTGGGTCACCAAACACCCACCCCGGTGGAAGACATCGGCCTGTGTATCCGCTTACCCTGGGGCCGATCAGGACCCATGGCCGGAGGATACACCCTGCAACCGGCCCCGATCGAACTCACTGCCGATCTCATAGAACTTGCGGCACTGCTGCGGCTCAGGGAAAGACCGGGCAATCCGGAATTGGCTAGGCGCATCGGCCAGCGCATCGAAACCGGGGGCCAGCGATTCGCCCAACTGCTGCGCTCGGCCTGGCAAGAGGCAAGATGGATCCCGCCCGAGGGCGGTTCAGAACCCGCCCCCCGACTGGACGGCAAAACGACCCTGGATTCGTGGTTGAGCACTCTCGCCCTGTGGATCCTGCGGCGCCGTTATCCTGCATTCGAGCGCTTCGCCCCTCGCCATGGCCCCTTACCCAAAGAGGTCTGGCTACGGTTCATGCGCTTTGCCAGCCACGACGATATCGGCAGCGCCGAGGCCGATGATCATGTCAAATTGGTCCGTGAGGCCTATCTCGTACCCATGGGGCTGCTGCGTCGAAAAGGGCGGGAATACCTCACTCCCGTCCACCTGGAACGCCATGAACTGGTGCGCCTGATCACCCCGTTGTTGGAACACAATCCATCGCCGCGGACCGTGCACGAACATCTGCGCGAACCCATCTACGGACTGGTACCCGATCAGATCAATCTGTTGCTGGTCTTTCTCTTATTACAAGGCGAACTCGATATCCTCAAGGGACGCAAATCCTACCGGGACAGTTTCGAGACCCTGCCCAATCCATTGCATTACGACCGCGTGAGCCCCAGTCACGGCCTGGGCATGGAGAACATCAATGCCCTGCAACGGCTTTGCCAGGGACTGAAAATTCGCATCCCTACACAATGGACCGTGTTGCTGCAGCGCCGCTGTGCCGATCAGTTGATCGAGCGGCGGCGCAAGCATCTCGACCGCTTGCACCCCCTGCTGAGACAGATGCAAGCACTGGAGCAGGGACAACGGCTGGCCGAGCGTATCCAACATTATATCAACCGCTGGAACGCCCTGGACAAGGGCGAGCACCAACTGCAGGGACTGGAACAGTTTCTGTTCGAGATCGGCCCGGTGGACGGTTTTCTCGAAGAATATAAAGAGTTCGATGGGCTGCCGGAACGATTGCAACGACTGCTCAACGAGACCCAGCGCTACCTGCAACTCCTGCAGCATCCCACCGTGCGGCAGCTGTTAGACGACACCGGAACCTTAGATGCCGATGAAATCCCGGGACTGGATGAACCGCAGGCCCTTGAAGACTGGTTGCAGCGGGCCACCCAATGCTATGAAGGACATAAACAACGCTACCGCCAAAGGCATGAGCGCTGGTGGTATGATCTCTCCGAGCACTCCATATGGAGCTGGCAGGCCCCGGCACTGGCTCACAGCCGTCACCTAGGCCTGAATGAGGCCCTCGCCGAATTGAAGTCCTGCCGCCGCGAAGCGATTAAACGGCGTTGTCACGGTCTGGTCAATCTCGACTACCAACCGCAGTGCAGCTGTGGATTCGATGGCGAGACGGCACCCATTGAATCTCGGTTGCAACGCTTCGACCAGCTCAGGGCATCCATTGACACCCGCTTGCGGCTATTTTTTCAACAGGACGAGGTTAAATCGCGTCTGCGCGACTGGCAACGCGAGGGCATGGAAATGAACACCGATACGATCTCTTACCTGGAGGGTCAGCGCCCTACCCCCGTGGTCCAAGATGTGGCAAGCCTCGATCAGTATCTCAGCGGGATAGCACTGGCCACCGAGATAGCACTTGAACCCATCATCGATCTGCTTTGCCAACGAACCTGGAAACCGACCGAGCTGATGGCCGAACTGCAACGCCGATTCACCGCCAGCGGGAAAAGCCGGCTGCGCTTCACCGGTCGGGACCAGGGCACCATCCCGGGCTCGGTGCTCGAATGGTGTGCCAGGCAATCCCTCGAGCAGGGCATTGCCCTGCCCGAGGCGCTGCTACGCCAGGACCTAAAAAAGGCCACCACCAAGACCCTGCGTCCCGAGTGGATTGGCCCCAGGGCATTACATCATCTCGAAGATCTTGGTCTGGAACCCGGCGCGATTCAACGCATCCTGGCTTGGATACTGGACGGACACATCCCCCTGCCTGAAACTAAAGGACCGGAGGGTTCGCTGCTCAATGCGGTATCCACCATGA
>JBDLIZ010000434.1:0-5277 GCA_039714615.1 Pseudomonadota bacterium
GTACCAGAAGACCTCTATGTCGAGCGGGAATTGGCTGCCCAACATCTGGCTGCCCCAGGGCATCTTCTTCGACACTGACGGCAACCCGGATACCGATGCGGAGCTGGTGGCCTGGTTCGGTTACAATCCGGCCACCGATAATTTCGAGTGGATGACCGGCCAGGTCGATGGCTTCCAGCCGATCACGGATCAGGTGATCGAAGGCTGGGCCGGCGAACTGGCCTACTCCATGGGGGTGATCGACGACCTGGTCAACGTGGGGCTGAACTATATCGTCACCATCGGTGACGTGAGCACCTTTCCCGGCAGCACCTTCACCACCCGTATCACGCCTAGGGTTGACTCCACCAATACCCCGCAACCGGGTTACGTCGACGAGCCGACCCCGGTATTCGCCTACACCAGCAGTACCGGTGTGATCAGCCTCAACCCCAGTCCCGAGTTCCTCATCGGCGATCCCCTGTTCGTGCGGGTGGGGGATGCGGACATGAATCCGGACCCCAACGTGGCTGAAACCTTGGTTATACAGGCCACCAGCCAGGATGAGCAGTGCCCGCCTGAACCTGTTCCTGTTGATCTGATAGAAGAAGGCGAGGACCGTGGGGTCTTCGTGGCTGAATTGCCCGCATGTTTCAGTGGTGTTGCGGAGGGAACAGAGGTGATCGTGACCTACGATGATGGCGCGAATGGGAGTATCAGCGCCAGCAGCACCGCGAAAACCGCGGATACCATCGTGGAATCCTTCGTGACGATCGATCAACTGATTGTGCCGGTCACCGTCAAGGGGGGAGCGACCCGGGCGGTCAAGGTCAAGGTCAAGGTCAGCCTCGATGCCCAGGGACTCACGCCTTGCTCGCCACTTCCTCGGGTACGAAATCCTTGGCGATGCGCTTGGCCAGGGTATAGATACCACGCAGTTTATCCAGCAGTTCCATCTCCAGCCGCACCAGATTGAGGTGCCCTCCTTCTCGAATGCCGATACGCTCGGACTGGCGCTTGAGAAACTCCTCGGCTATCTGGCGAATCTCATCCTTGATGGTAATCACCTCTTCCGCGGCCTTCTCATCATCCTCCCGCACCGCCCGGACTACCTGGTCAATTGCCAGACTGACCTTGTCCGCCAGATTGGACAACAACAAGCGAGTGGCCTCGCTGGGTTCACTCTCCAGATCAATGAAGCCCTTAGCTATGTCCACCAATTCGTAGTTGATAATATTTGCCAGGTTCTCCAGGTTCACCGTGGCGCTCATGAGTGCCTGAAAACGGTCACTCTGCTTGTCCGTCAGGGGCTCCTGGCGCACCTCGCTCAGATAATCGAGGATCGCGTCGTGCAAAATGTCCACCTGGTCATCCAGTTTCAGTACGGCATCGCATTGCTGCTTATCCCGTTCGCGTACCCCTGAACGCAGGGTCGAGAACATCCGATTAATAATCTCACCCATGTGGCCGAGTTCAAACCTTGCCTGCTCAAGCGCCATTGCCGGAACCCTAACCATCTCCTCCTCCAGGTAACGGGGCTCGATGATGATCTTCTCCTCCACCGGCCGTTCCGGCACCAGTTTCTCCACCAGCCGCGCAAAAAAGGTCGTGAAGCCGAGGAACAGCAGGGTATTGGCTACATTGAACACCGTATGGGCATTGGCAATCTGGCGCGGCACCTCGGCCGCCATCCGAGCCTTGCCGGCCAACTCGGGGGAACTGGGTGAGATCGATACGATGAAATCGGCCAGCTGTGGAATAAACATGACCCAGAGCAGCACACCTGCAATATTGAATATGATGTGTACCATCGCCGCCCGCACGGCTTCGACCGGTTTGCCCAGGGATGCCAGGACGGCGGTAACACAGGTGCCTATGTTGGCGCCAAAGGCCAGTGCTATCCCGGCCGGCAGGGTGATGAGACCGGATGATGCCATCACAATGGCGATGCCGGTGGTTGCCGCCGATGACTGGACCAGACCCGTGAATACCGCGCCGATCAGGATACCCAGCAGCGGGTTTTCCATCCTCACCATGAGATCGAGGAATGGCTGGTAGCTGCGCAACGGCAGCATGGCATCCCCCATCACGCCCATGCCATAGAAGACCAGCCCCAATCCCATGATCATGCTGCCGTAATGCCGGGTATTTTCAGCCTTACCGGTAAACAGCATGAGGAAGCCGATGGCGACCATGATCAGCGCATACTGGGTTATGTTGAAGGCCACGATCTGGGCGGTAAAGGTACTGCCGATATTGGCCCCCATGATGACACCCACCGACTGGGCGAGGGTCATAAAGCCGGCGGAGATGAACCCGACCACCAGCACCGTGGTGACCGACGAGGAGTTGAGTACCGCGGTAACAAAAGCGCCGGTCAACGCACCCATAAACCGATTCTTGGTCAAGCGGGCAAGTACATCCTTCAGTGTCTCTCCCGCGGCCGCCTTGAGCCCTTCGGACATCTGCTCCATGCCAAACAGGAACATGGCCAGTCCGCCAAACAACCCCATACCGAGGCTCAGCCAATCGATGGCCTCCGCATCCGCTTCTGCCTCGGCCAGTACGGGAAGCGCCATCACAAAGAGAAGAAAGGCGCCCAGTATCAAAACAGCCCTGGATCGATTCGGGGCGGATAGGGGAAGAGACGACAGGAGATTCTTCATTTTTGACATTCCAGGTTTCAGCTTGTTTTCAGTATTGTTGCCGGTCCTGGTTAGCGGAATGCTGTTACCGCCAGCAACCAATTTCACAGCAGGGGCGGGAGTCGGCCTGCGTCATCCTGCTGCGTGAACTTGCACGTTCTTTACGCTCAATAGAGACCATATTAGCAGCAATCAGCTGGCGCGGTTACCATAGCGACAGAGTAGCGTATCCATCAACCCGGCAGACCCTCTATGTTTACTGGCAACGGAACCTTCGATGATTCAGCGGTCCACTGAGAGCGGATCGTTGCAAGGAGAGTCCGCTCCACAACAGTCAGCTGCACGCTGGGGCGCCGTGGTACTACTGCTGTTGGTGCTCCCCCTCGTGCTGTCTGGCTGTATCATGCAACGCATCTACAGCTTCAAGAATCAGCTGTGTGATTACGAAGCGAACTTCAGGCTCACGCATGAAGATGGGGTCACCCTCTCCATGCTCCGCCCAGTAATAGGGGTCAGACCATGTTTTATGCTAGCCTGGCCCGATAATCCTACCCCATCGATCCTGGTTGGCCATCCGCTTTGAATCCCTCGTGGAATGTGACTGTGCCCTGAGGCGTCGGTCCATTGAAGGCGAGCGCGAAGAAGACCTCCGGTGGCACTCCCTCGATAGTGAGTCCGGGTACGTTCTCGAACCCAAACTTCCTGTAGTAGTCTGGATGACCCACAACGCAGCAACCTGCAGCATTGAGGTCCTTCAGTCGGGATAGTCCTTCTTGGATCAGGGCTGTGCCAATGCCCTCGCGCTGGTATTCCGGCAAGACCGAGACAGGTCCGAGTCCGTACCAGTCCTTTGTGCCGTCCGATAGGGTCACCGGCGAAAACGCAATGTGACCAACGATCCGGCCGTCGACCTCGGCAACCAACGATATGGTGAGCAGATGGGCGGCGCGTAGCGTCTCGATGATGAACTGCTCCGTCTGGTTGCTAACCTCCAAGGCCTTGAATGCTTCGATCGTCACCTCGGTTATGGCATCAATATCGGCATCCGTTTCGCTTCTGATAACGGTCTTCGGATTCATGGTCGCTTGTTCATCCTTCTTGTTGGCCAACGCCAGCCGTAACCGGTGCATTTGTAGTGAGCGTAGCGAACGAAAAATGCGTCAGTGTTGACGGTATGTGTTATGTGCAAATAAACTATATGTACATTTTCGCGTACATATTGTTATTTGAGAGGTTGCTATGGACGCCATAAGCTACACCGCCGCACGCGCTAACCTAGCGAAAACTATGGAAAAAGTCTGCAATGACCACGATCCTGTGATTATTACTCGAAAACGAGAATCTCCCGTTGTAATGATTTCTTTGGAGGATTTCCAAGCAATGGAAGAAACAGCATATTTGCTCCGTTCCCCTGCAAATGCCCGCCATCTTTTAGAATCAATTGCAGAGCTTGAAGCAGGAAATGGTACTGAGCGTGAGTTAATTGAATGAAACTCACTTTTTCTAGTAAAGCTTGGGAAAACTACCTGTATTGGCAAAAAACGGATAAAACCATACTTAAACGGATTAATACTTTGATCAAAGATATTCAGCGTGAGCCGTTTGAAGGTATTGGCAAGCCTGAGCCATTGAAACATGGATTGTCTGGATACTGTTCTCGGCGTATTAATGATGAGCACAGAATTGTATATAAAGTTGTGGGCGAGCATATATTTATTGCCCAGCTTCGCTACCACTACGAATATTGATACACAGGTAATTATGTAGCCGGCACCCAATATGGGAATATACCGCCGGCGCAAATATTGGAATATGTTGCCAGATCAAGAATTAAAAGGCTTGTTGCGTTTCCAGTTAATCGATAGCAAATTGATAGAGTTTGACTCGATTGATTTTATGAGTTTCTCGATATTGTTCCGACTTCCTAACCCCGCCCCTTTACTTCGGTGAGCATCGCCGGTCAAGCTGAGCCTCGATTCGTTCCTTGAATTGGGCATTGCCTAATACCCAAGCCTTGTTTGTTACCTCTCTCAACTCTTCAAGCGTACGCTTTGCAATACGCTGTCGAAACAGTCCCCGGTAAGCCACCAGTCGTTCTTCTTCTGCAGTACCTAATCGCACATACACCTCATGAGAATTTATACACTCGTCAGCTGTGGCTTGTTGTTTCAAGTCGACTCATAATCCCTTGGTCCTAGGTTCGAGCCTAGTGGGCCCACCAATCTTGCTCCAGGTACATCCCTGTAGCGACTGTCCAGCCTGGCTTCCCTGCCAGTCGTTCGCTCGACTGCGTTTGTCCACTGGACAAACGGTCACTCCTCACCCCGAGCAGCCGGAGCGCCAGTGGGTGTTGAGCTTTCCGTATCCGTTGTGATTCCTGTTTGCCAGCCATCCGGCGATCCTGGGTCAGGTGCTCGGCATTGTGTATCGGGTCATCGCCACGCACCTGATCAAAAAGGCGGGCTTCTCGTGCCGGGCGGCCCACACCGGTGCAGTGACGTTGATTGATCGGTCACATCCATGTGCCCGACCCGATGGGCGACCCGCGGTCGTCCAAATCGGCTTTCCTGCCGATTTGTCAACGTTTCGGTAGCGCGCTAACAAAATCGCCGGGAGCGATTTTGAACAGCCGCAGGCTGGCCCCGAAGGGGTG
>JBDLIZ010000435.1:0-5254 GCA_039714615.1 Pseudomonadota bacterium
CACCAGCAGGGTATCGAGCTTGTCCCCCACCTGTTCCACCACATCGACGATGTCACGGTAGCAGTAGTGGGTGTCCAGACCATTGATGCGCACCGACACGGAACAGTTCGACCAGTCGAACTCGTTCAGGGCCTTGATCACGTTGAGGCGCGCCTGCTCCTTGTCATCCGGCGCCACCGCGTCCTCCAGATCCAGGAATACCAGATCCGCTCCGGCATGGGGAGCCTTCTCCAGCATGCGCCAATTGCTGCCGGGAACGGCAAGTTCACTGCGGTGTAGTCTGTTCTTATAGGCCATCTTTGTGAGTCCTCCCAATACGGCAGCTGTGCCGAGTGCTCTGAGTGATTATTTCCGCCCTCTAGCCTTGATCGTCGCCGGAGCATCCCGGCCAGCTAAAAGAGATAAAGCGGCAGAGTTTACGATGAGTGAGCGAATTTCCCAAGTAATGACGTATTTAATTGTCATCCCGGAGCGATGGCTTGTCAGCAGTGTCGCGGGCGTAACGCCAGAATCTAGCGGGAATGCCGCCTCCTGGGCGAGCGTCATGACCCTGCATCACCGACCTTAGTCACCGCGCAGAGGCGGGAAGCTCCGTGGTACGGATCGCGGTGTATCGATGTGTGCCTGAATGTCCCGCTGGACTCTGGAAAGATCCTGGCGAAGACAGGCTGGACTGGTAAGGCCGTACCAATCAGTACGACGATCAACATTTGGGCAAGTCGCATCAATGGCTTCCACATGTTGTGCATAAGGCGCATGCGGAGAGATCGGGGAAAAAATGACTAGGTAAAATTAATTCAGGATGGCGCGGGATATTTCTTGTTACAAATCGTTATGAAATCTCAACATCAGTCCGGGTTCCGGTGACATGCCTGGAGCATTTTCATTGCCTGAGAAATCGTGGCACGTCCCCATTTATTCTGATCTAATAAGACGAAAAGCGGCCAATGCGCTTCGGCCGTGGACTATACTGTAACTCAGCCTATACTGTCTGTTCTTTGGTTCGTACATGCTCAACCTCGACGATCCCCTGCTGGCATTACTCCTGCGTTTTGTCATCAATACTGATCAAATTCCTGTAGCTAATGAGGAGTTTCTCCATCGCCAGATCAAGACGATTAAATGGTATCTGACGCAATTTCCTTCAAATGAGCAGGAAGCCAAGGTCATTGAGTGGATCGAGCAACATGCTGAAAGATACCGCTGGGAATGGCAAAGGCACGATATATCGAGCCGTTCGGCTTGTGTTCGGTGCGAAGACTGTCCTCTGGCGGATCTCTGTACATACGAGCATTGCGAGATTCACGAACAGTGGCTCTACCTTCTACGTCAGTACACCACCGGTCAGGTTAACTCCAGAAGTTATATTGAAAGCTCTTTGGAGTTATTGCAGAACTACAAGGATGAACTCAAATTACGTGGTGCAAGATTCAGCAACACCGTGCAATCTAAAGAACCGAAAAAGAAAAAGAAAAAGAAGAAAAAAACAAAAAAGAGCAAGAAAGGTAAGAAAGACAAATGAGGGTTTGGATGCTATCGTGAAAGCCTGAGCAAGTGTGTGGTCCATTTCTGCGTGCGACACGATGTCGCATGATTTACTGCTAAACAACAACTCGGCAGATCAAACGGATCAAACGGGCCAGGCTCGGAATAACTGTAGGTCATATTTTAAATTATCCACAATACTACATATTTTTCATATTAAATCCGACCCTGGCCCCTTTTGACCATGCTTACACCGTTACGTGAACATCTGCGGGATGTCGGCCCGTATAACATCAGCAAGGTTTTCACTGATGAATCACCTCAACAGCCTCTCGGAGGCCCCCAAGCCACCTCGGTTGCCTGCACTCTGGAGGCTTGGTGCCGCCTGGAGCATGCCAAATCCAAGGCCACCTGATCCAGCTCAAGCGCGCAGGGAGAATTGAATAGATTCACTCACCCGCAAACATTTATCTGGCAGACGCCTCCTGATGATGCACTAACTGAATTTCATTTTTTTGAGCACGGTGAATCAAAAAACCGAACAGTGACACAGGCCAGGTGCGAGGAATAAAGCGATTCTCCCAAGCATAGATCTTGTTGAGCAAACCGGGCACTACGGTTACTTTTTTACCCAAAGCACGCAATCCAACCCGTGCTGTGCGTTCCGGTTTCATGCTGAACATCGGGATTTTTTTGAAATCAATTCCCATATTTTCTTTCATCTCTGTAGCAGTGAGCCCTGGCGATAAGACGGAAACATCCACACCGTAGCGTGACATCTCAACATGCAGCGCTTCTCCAAGACTCAGAATATACGCTTTGGTTGCCGCATAATTAGCCACATACGGTATGCCCTGATAGCCAAATAGACTCGATACAAAAAGGATTCCGCCCTCTCCCCTTTTTTTTAAGTGGCGCCCAAACACATTAGCTATTTGCATGGGTGCAACCGTGTTTAAATGAACCAGTTCACTATTTTTTCGTATGTCAGATTCAACAAACTCACCAACAATCTCAGTACCGGCATTGGGAATGACCAGACCAATATCAAGATCACGAGTGGCTGCTTCAATCTGCTCGATGGCATCGTGCTTCGTTAAATCAGCTTGTATTGTGCGCACCTGCACACTGTGTTTATCAATCAGCTCATTTTTTACTTCGTCCAGCAGATTCTGTCGACGTGCCACAATAACGACATTTAAACCTTCCGCCGCGAGTTGTGTAGCCATTTCTTTCCCTATGCCACTTGATGCGCCAGTGACCAGTGCCCAGGGGCCGTATTTTTTTGCGAAATTTCTCATGGTGTTCTCCTTTTGTATTGAGTCATATGAACTAGACAATCGTTCAACTGTACCGGCTTGAGCAATGTGTCTAATTCAGTTTTGCATGTGTGTATTTGTGTCATTTACATCACTCCTTTCTTCGTGTGTCGACGTGGATATAACTGTAGGTTCAACACTCATGGTTTACAATTAGAGTAAATAAGATAATACTGTTCTCGATTCGAGAACAATATTAGTGTTGGGTATTGAAAGAGATGGAAGATCTAAAACGCATGGCAATATTCAGTGCGGTGGTGGACGCAAAAAGCTTCTCTGAAGCTGCGCGGCGAATGGGTATCGCCAAATCCGCCATCAGTAAGCACGTTAGCTTATTGGAAGATCACCTTGGTGTGCGGCTACTCAATCGAACCACGCGCCGACTCAGTCTTACCGAGGCAGGTGAAAAATTTTACCCAAGTTGCGCACGCATCGTGAGTGAGGCTAATGAAGCAACACGTGAGGTGCGGCAATTACAGGAACATCCGGTGGGCACCCTGAAGCTATCCTGCACTATCGCTTTT
Source organism: Pseudomonadota bacterium (assembly GCA_039714615.1). Classification (GTDB taxonomy): domain Bacteria; phylum Pseudomonadota; class Gammaproteobacteria; order JAAEPA01; family JAAEPA01; genus JAAEPA01. The sequence goes on from JBDLIZ010000435.1 coordinate 3,329, forward strand.
GGGACGAAATATCTAGTGCCGCTGCTGCGCAAATTTCACCAGGATTATCCTGAACTCAAGGTTGAGTTATTGCTGGGCGATGAGGTCGTCAACATTATTAATGAAGGCATCGATCTGGCCATTCGAATCGGTTGGTTACCTGAATCTAATCTGGTGGCTCGAAAACTGTTTACCTCACCACGCATCGTGGTAGCTTCTCCGGAATACCTGCAACAACATGGTACACCTCAGTCGCCAGCGGAATTAGTCAATCACAATTGGATTATTGTCACCCTGCTACCTTCACCTCAGCGTTGCACTTTTAATCATAATGGACAACAGCAAACCGTTCATATGATGAGTACCACCCGTACCAACAACATCAATGCCGCACTCGCCTTTGCCCTGAGTGGTGATGGAATTACCGCTATGTCGGCCTATCTGATAGAGGAAGATATAAAAGCGGGTCGGCTTGTGCAGCTGTTAACCGAGTACGAGACAGGTGAAGTCGGGATTTTTGCTGTCTACCCGGATCGTCATCATATACCTGCCAAGGTACGGTTATTTATAAATGCAGTAACTGACTACTGTAGTAAGTGGGTGGTGTAATAACTGTTCATTTGCATGCCAAATGATCCACTTTGAGTGAAAGTTGCATTTAATACTTGATGCCAAACACTTTCATGCGGTAGGTCAGGGTCGAGGGTTTGATCCCCAGTAATCCAGCAGGGATCAAACGGGCCAGGCTCGGAATAATTGTAGGTCACATTTGAAATTATCCACAATACGACCGCGCTGCTGTCCCCATTAAACCCATGGTTCATTCATTATCAGTTTGTTCTGCAAGCGCCCTTGCGTGGCCGGCGATCATCATATCGTAGGGGGCAATGGGTTTGCCTGATCGATACACTTCAGAACGTACCTGTCCAAGTGGGGTCGTCCACATCGAACTGTAGTATCATAATTCTGTTGTAGCTTAAGTACTCATCCAAGGCGATAACTCAGGATGAGTACGAGTACTCGTATGTCAGATGAGGGTGATCGTGGTGGCTGGAAGCAATCCTCAAACAAAAATCCCGCTCCTGGGGCGCAGGCTCAGAAGTCTGCTGGGACTGGTGTTTTTCCTGTTTGCCCTGTTGGTGGTCAATTCGCTCTACCTGGGCGCCATCACCTTGCTCGAGACCAGCAGCGGGCAGAGCTATCAGGACTATTTCTACCTGTTGATGTTCCTGCTGCATCTGCTGCTGGGGCTGCTGCTTATCCTGCCTTTTATCCTGTTTGGCCTGCTCCATCAACGCCGCGCCAGACGTCGTCCCAATCGCTACGCCATCCGTGCAGGCCTGGCGTTGTTTCTTACGGGGCTGTTGCTACTGCTGTCCGGCCTGATCCTCACCCGTTTCGGTTTCCTCGAAATCAACGATCCCGGGATTCGCAGGCTGGTCTACTGGATTCATGTGCTCACGCCGTTTCTGGCCGCCTGGCTGTTCGTGGTGCATCGGCTCGCCGGTCCCCGGATACGTTGGCGGTCGGGGGGTTATTGGGCCGCCACCGCACTCCTGGTCGCGGGCATACTGTCAGTCATACAGATCGAGTCCCGGGATCCGCACCAGTTGGGAGATGATTTTCCCTATGCCCCCGCCTTTGTACGGATCGGCGGGGAGCAGGCGCGGATACCCGACCGCAACCTGATGCAGGATGAGGTCTGCGCCGAATGCCACGGGGATATCGCCCGCCAGACAGCCATGAGCATGCACCGCTTCAGCTCATTCAACAATCCGGCCTATCGTTTCACCATCGATGAGGCCCGGGCGATGCTGCTGGAGCGGGACAAAGAGGTCAAAGTGGCGCGGCTGTGCGCCGCCTGTCACGATCAGGTGCCGCTTTTTTCAGGCCGCTTCGATGACCCCGCCTACGCGCCAGACAAGGACCCGGGGTCGGAGGCGGGTA
>JBDLIZ010000436.1:0-5234 GCA_039714615.1 Pseudomonadota bacterium
TCGTTCATCCCATCCAGAGCACCACTCATGCAGTCAGTCATGGCGATGACTGAACGATTGTTCCATCGCGTTTTCATGACCAAACCATCGCACAATAGCGGACTATAGTCATAGTTGCGAACCAGAAGCGGTTCGTCATCTACCAAGATCGCTTGCGAGCAGGCAGCAAAAAAAGGCGGTGGGCAATATTGCCCTAGAAATCGCGCCGCGAAATCACCGCCGCCTGCGAGTTCAACCATGCGCTCGTAATTAGGAAGAAATTCGGGCATGTGACGCCGAAGCGCACGAACGACCTGCCGATAGGTGGGTCGCGCTGCTTCGCCTTGGCTGAGAAACCAACGCCGATAAGCAGGCCATACCGCGACAAATGTATCACGCCATTTGGAACCGAGGATCGGTTCGTTGATCGAACGGAACAGCAGCGACATCTTCAGCATATTCTCTTTTTCGAGCAGTGCTCATACACGTCTATTAAAAAAGTTTCGAGCTTAGGGGATGCAGATGTGTCTTTGGAATCTTTTCCGGTTCAATGCCTTCAAACTCGTTCTTTATTCCGGCATTCCACAGCTTCGCTCGCTCACGTAGCTGCCGGTTCGAAGTTTGCATACGACCTCGAGTTACGATAACACCAAGGTCGGCCCCTTTGTAGATATAGTCACCTGCCTTGTAGATCCGCAGGTAATACGCTTCGTCGTTATCGATCACATTGGTCCAGTCGAGTTCGCTACGTTGGAATCTGATAGCACCATGCTTGTCCATTTGATAGATACCGGTATTGGGCGCTTTGGTGAGCAGTTGAATCTTGTCTTCGGTCTGTTTCAGAATAAGCTGGCTCCAGGAATCGAACTCGCTCCACCGTCGCTGAATTTTCCTGAGGTCGACCTTGTAGTCGACATCGAGATACTCCAGCAAATGAAAAAGAAAAAGTGGAACACCACCGTAATGCGCCGTGATAAGGTTGGTCAGTGGACTGGCTCCGCTGACGCGTGGATTGAGCTCACCTAGATATGGCGTACCGTCATCGGTATCGATGAGAAAATCCATGCAGAACACCCCTTTGTAACCCTCCTCATAAAGACGTTCACCTAGGTTTTGCGCCATTTCGACCAATCGTCGCCGGACCGTCTGATTGAAAATTCGTGGTTCTATGTCGTTGCCACACCATCCGCCTTTATACGGTGTGATCTCGGCAAACCCGGTAATATCCGTCTGCACCGGCCCCACTAGGGTACCCTGTCGAGTCACACACGCCTCTAGGGTGCCGGGCATATGGTTAACGTATTTCATGATTTTAAGGTGTTCTCCTTCCATGTGCGCTGCGTTCTTGTCCCAGTCATCGCGCGATGCAATGAAGAAGGTTGTGCGGCCCGAATCACCGTACGGGGTCTGTACCACTAAGTGGTTCCCGAGATTTGCGTTTTCTGCCAATGTCATGAGTTCCGCAAAGCTGGATGCGCGTCCGAGGGTGTTGGGAGCACTAGAAATTCCTGCCTCATTCGCTAGCTTGGTGGTCTCGATTTTGGAATCGAGACGGGTACGCAGTGCGGCCGGTGGCAGAGCGACCGTGGCGCCTATTTCACGGGTCAACTCTTCGGTCTCTTCGTCGAACATAACAAAGAGTAATTTTGCTGGTCCCTTGTCGGCCCGCTTAATACGGTCCACCACCTCTTTATGAGAAAGTAGATAGTTGCACACATCCTCCATCGACTGAAATTCTCTTGGACCGGTTTCCTGCGGAACAAACACACGGGGATGAAAGCTGCCGAACGAGTCAAAATAGTTGATGTGATAAAATCGATTCACGAACTTCTCGACACCCAGCAGATTGAAAGCCGTCGGTGACACAAAATAGATTGGGGTTTCGTTTTTACGAAAGTAAGTAAGAATTTGGGAAAGACCGCGTAACATTGGTTTCATCATCAAATTATTTAATAAAGTGCTTGGCACACTCGCATACTGCTAATCTAGAATTTTAAGGGCTTTTTTTAACTGAAGATCAACACCATACAAAAACACAGCAAATCTAGATCGACGGGAGCCGCAAGATCACTACGAAAGCGGAAAACCTAGGCGAGTGACGAATTTTAACCAGGGGCGACGCCAGCCACCTTTTTCATCCGCCGTATCCAAGGCATACATAGTAATCATCGCGCCAATCCAGCGGAACGGCTCCGGAGGCATCCAGTTCGGCATCGTTGTCGCCAGATCCAACTTGGTTTCCGGTGTGTCCGATCCGTCAAGGAGCGCCAGGCCGATCCGTGCGCCAAACCGGCTGGCCGAAATGCCGAAACCCGAATACCCGCCAGCATAGATGGCCTTATTTCCGTAATAACGCTGGAAATGCACTGCCATGCGAGTGGTCAGACCGATCGGCCCGCTCCAGGCGTGAGTGAAGCGAACATCGTCCAGCTGTGGAAAGGTATTGAAGAACGTGCCTGCCAGACGCTCATAGATCTGCGGCTGACGGTCCACATCCGGATCGGTGTTATTGTGATAGAAATAACCCAGCCGACCACCAAATATGATTCGGTTGTCCCTGCTCAAACGGGTATAGTTCAATTGGGTGCGAGTGTCGTAAACCCCCTGGCGATTAGTCCAGCCGATTCTTGCGAGTTGTTCGTCGCTGAGTGGTTCAGTAGCAATAATCCGGTCACGGATCGCCGCTACCCGCTGGTGAATTTTCGGGTGTCCCGCAGCGACGGCATTGGTGGCCAATAAAACCTTGGGTGCGCGTACTTCACCATCATGGGTGCGCACCAGCAGACTGAAACCCTGATCTACCAGTTCTATCATGGGCGAAATCTCATGTAGTCGCACCCCCAGTGACAAGGCCGCTTTTTTCAGCCCCCAGGCAAGTCGCGCCGGATTGACGATGCCACTGTTCTTTTTCGACCAGACTCCACCATAGTAGAGGGGCGAATCGATCTGCGCGCGAACGGCCTCACGATTAAGCAGCTCCGCATCATGATCGTGCTCTATATGCAGTTGATATTCTTGATTGAGAGCGCTGACGTTCTCTGCGCCAACCGCGACAGTCAATTCACCATTCCATTCCGCATGACTGTCGATGTTGTAGTCATCGAGCGCTTTGAGAAAGCCTTGCATATTGTCATGGCCCAGCTGCTCCAGCGCCTCGAGATCCTTTGGAAAGATTCGCAGTGCATTGGACAGTCCGTGCATGACCGATGTCGAGACGATCCCGCCAGGACATCCCGAAGCCCCATAGGCAACCTTGCTGGCCTCAATGAGCACGACATCACGCCTTAGATCGGCCTCTTTGGCCTGAATGGCTGCCCACAATCCAGTATATCCACCGCCAACAATCACCAGATCCGCTTCGGTGCGGCCAATCAGTTGAGGTTCGACCGTCGGCGCTTCGGGATTGTCCAGCCAGAACGGAAATAGCGTGACATCCTTAAGCGCGCGCCGTATCAGTTCATTCATCTCATTGTTTCCGGTAATCTTTAAGATTCACCTTATTACATGGCCTATGAAATAAAAACTTAAAGGTTTCTTAGTATGTCAATGCTGTTCCAGGACATCGCTAAACCTATTTTCTCGAAATACTATGCATTGCCAATTAATAGACAATAGCTGTTCACCTTTTGCTGTAAATCGAGAAAATAGGTATTACTGATTTTAATTATCAAGCAAATGCATGGCCTAAAAATACAAAAATGATAAAAGCGATTACGGCACCTAATGCTGCATAGGGTAATTGGGTAAATGCATGCGCCATCGGCGAACACCCTGCCCCCTGTGCCGCGAGCACGGTTGAGTCGCTGAAAAAGCAAGCATGGCTGCCAAATGACGATGCAGACAGCAAGGCTCCAATCACTAGCGGTATATGTGCGTCAACACCCGCTGCAAGCGGCACCACAATCGGGATAGCGATGATAAATACGCCCCAGCTTGACGCAGTACCGAACACCAAACTGGCCAAAACAATGAACACCAATGCAGGCAACATTTCTTTACTCATAAAAGGTGTAATAGAGTTGATGACGTATTCCGTCATGCCCAGCGAGTCATTGATTTCCTTGAGCATGAAGCCGGCAACAACCGTTGACAGGGGATAAAGCATCACTTTAAAGCCTTCGAAGACACCTTTTACCTGCTGGTTGAAAGTCAGCAAGCCTTGAATGTAATACACTGCCATGGTGACAACGACGGTGAGGATGACGCCTTTTAACAAGTCGATCTCATAATAAACCGTGGATGCAATTAGAAGTATCATCGGAAACGCAAAATTGAACATGCCGGTTGCAGTGCTCACCGGTTTATGAGGTATCGATTCCATTTCAAGTTCGTGTGCGACAAAATCATCTGGAATCGGCTGGCCACCTTTGGCGCGCGCTTCGGCTTTTTTCATCAGACCAATATTGCCGATAATTCCAGCAGCGACGAGAAATACCAAGCCGAGTGCAACCCAGCCATAAACCATAAACGGGATAGCCGAAATGTAGACACTCAAACCTTTGCCCGACTCGGCAACTCCATTTTCCTCAAGCAATCCAGCGAAAAAAACCGCCCAGGTCGATACCGGCACAATGACGCACATCGGAGCGGCGGTTGAATCGATGACGTAGGCCAGTTTTTCTCTTGATACCTTGTAAAAGTCCGTGAGCTTCTTCACGGATGATGAAACGGCAAGGCAGTTAAGGTAGTCATCAATAAAGACAACCAAACCAATAATAAATGTGGTGATCAGTGATTGTCGTTCACTTTTGATTTTTCCTCTTAGCCAACTGCTGAAACTGTTTAAGCAGCCACTCATTTCGAGCAGAGTAATTAAACTGCCCATCAGGCCGCATACCAATATCACCCAGACAATGACTTCATTGCCCATGACTTTAGAGAGCGTATCAGATAGCGGGGCAATGACGTTGGTGTGATCCAACATAATCAGACCGGCGAAAACACCTGCTAAAAGCGACTCAAACGGTGCCCGCGAATAGATGGCGACGCAGAGTACAAATATCGTCGGCAGCAGGCTTATAGCGCCCCAGGGTGTGCCCTCCACGTGGTTCTCTGAAATGAGCCAGAAACCTGCCGCAATCAAAAGTGCGAATAAAGCTGATAATGCTAACGACTTTTGTGCGCGATACTCTTTAAGTACTTGTATGACTTGTTCCATTTGTTGGACGAAGCCGCTACGCGGAGAAAGGCTTTGAGGCCTGATTAAATCTAAAATGTAACCTCACGCCCTCGCATAGAGGGATCATTCAGCGACG
>JBDLIZ010000437.1:0-5211 GCA_039714615.1 Pseudomonadota bacterium
ATCGCAGATCGATGCCTTGACGGTCAGGGCCAGCGGGGCAAAGGGGGAGTGGTGGTCGATGCGACGAAGGAGGTCTTTAGCCGTTTTGGGACGAGAGGTTTTTTCAAGCAATGCCTTGAGTAAGGTGCTCAAATCTCGATAGGGCGAGCGGAATGCAATCTGGCCCAAGGCCGTTTTCAGGCTGGCGTCATCACCATCACAGTAGGCTTGCAGGGCCTGCAGTGCGGCGGCGTGATCACGCACCACCGGATTCTCCGCGGGGAGCAGGCGCAGGATCTTTTGTTTCCCAGCCAGCGCCAAGGCGGCCAGGTGGACACGCAAGGGCTGGGTTTCGCGACCAAGTGCCTGTTCATGATTCCGATAAAGCCGCAGGGCCTCATCGATGTTTCCCGCCTGTAACAGCCACAACAGGTAGTGGTTGTTTACCAACGATTGGTTGCAGACCTGGGCGCGATTACGCCATATGGTGACGGCCTCTTTGAACATGCCTTTGGCGGCCAGTTCCCAGCCTCGTCCCGCATAGGCCTCGGCCAGGGCCTCGATCCATTCCGCACGCTGCTCACCTTTAAGCAGGGCCTTATAGATATTGATCGCCGTTTTGTATTGCCCTTCCTGCAGGGCCTTCTGGGCGTTGGCGGGTTGAGGGGGGGCTGTCCGTCGGGCGTTTCTTTGTCTTCTGCGGGAACTGCGCTTCCTGGCCATGGGAGGATATTGTTATGAATGAAAGCAGGTCCTATAGACCTATCTGGGATGATGACTCCGCATCCAATGAGGTGTGGGGTCGTCAAACGCCTTGTATGTTATTGTTCTCGGAAAATTGAGGCGGATACCGATTCATCGATGTCGTTTATTGGCAGAACGAGAGAATAAAAGGATAGGGTAATGTGTGTTGTTTCTCAACTTAATAATACTGCGGCATGCTTTTTTTTCACCACCCGCTGTCTACAACACAAAATGGTACCTGGTTTCGCATTGAGAATTGCTGTTTCTTTCTGGATGCTGCTTTTTGGAGTGTATTTTTCCAGTAAAACATATCAGTTAATCACCAGTCGTTTTCCCGCATCCATTCTGGCAGAATGTCGTCATGACCTTGCTGATTTTATTAGGCCCGGCTGTCGAGGATAGCGACAATGACAAAGATGTCTATACAGCCTTTCTCGTCCGCATGGGCCTGTTTGTCGCTGTAACCTTCTTGCATGGCTGGCCGTGTATGTGTTGGAATATCTGCGCACACGCCGCTTCGCCCGAGTCTCAAAGTCTCTTAATGATGCGGAGTTGATCACGTGCTAGTGAATCTCCTGATCGGCTTGTTGGCCATGGTTCTATGCTTATTTCTACAGTTACTATTATTCATCGTCGCGATTCGCTATTACCATCGCCGCGATTACTTGGTGAATAATTCGTCGGTTTGGTCCAGTTTGGCGGTAATCAAAGGCGTGATGCTGTTGTTGGTCATCGGCAATCTCGCTCAGATGGCTATTTGGGCGGCATTGTTCATGCTTCTGGGGGAGTTTCAACAGTTTGAGGCGGCGTTTTATCATTCGGCGGTGAACTTCGCCACGCTCGGTTATGGTGACATCGTCATGTCGGAGCAATACAAACTCCTTGGGCCGCTGGAAGCCGTTAATGGCGTGCTGATGATTGGTGTGTCCACCGCGGCATTGATGGCTGCATTTCAGGATGCCATGCAGAAAACCCTACAGGCACGGCGCGAGTAAGGACCTATGAAAGCAATATATATGTTCATCCGCTCTATCTTTTTGTATTCAATAGTATGTGTGACTTTGATATTCGTGCCTTTGGTCGATGCAAAAGAGGCCGAAAAAACATCTGCTCCAATTACCACTGTCGATGCCACTAGCCCGCTAGCGTATCTTGAGCTGATGCTCAAACCTTTGACCGTAGAGGAACTGGAAATCGAGGTGAAGGGTTGGCTGGGGTTGCTCAAGGCCAAGGTCAGGGAGATCAGTGCTACTGAGATCTCTGGTCGGCAGCAAAAGGCTGGGGAGTCAGTTGCGCAAAGTGATATCGCTGACGAGGCTGTGGAACAACGATCGGAGCAGAGATCAAGGGTCCTGGAGCACCTCAACGAGCTGCATGCCCAGCGTACTGCACTCATAGACCGCGTAAAGTTAGTTGTTGCCGAATTTGAAGCCAAGGGAGGCGATGAAAAAAAGCTCGAATTGTACAGTAAATACATTACAGCCGTATCCGGGATCAAGGTGGATGTATCCGATGCGCAAGCGGCGTGGGTGACAATTTATGGTTGGTTGAGCTCCGGAGAGGGAGGCATAAGATGGATCAAGAATATCAGCATGTTTATTTTCATCGTTATAGCCTTTTTTGTTCTAGCGAAGTTGCTGGCAAAGGCCTTGTCTAAAGCGTTAGAGGCCAGCGGACGGGCGCCGGAACTGCTAAAAAACTTTCTGGTGAGTGGCATTCGCCGGTTGGTGATCATTATCGGTATTGTTGTCGGACTCGCTGCGCTAGAGGTAAACATAGGTCCACTGATGGCGGTAATCGGTGCAGCAGGTTTCGTCATCGCATTTGCCTTGCAGGACTCTCTGAGTAACTTTGCCAGTGGAATCCTGATCTTGCTGTATCATCCCTTTGATGTGGGAGATGTAGTTGAGGCAGGTGGGGTATCGGGATCGGTGAATTCAATGAACCTGCTGTCTACCCACATCAGGACCTTCGATAACAAATTGATGATCGTCCCCAATAATGATATCTGGGGTGGGGTCATCACCAATGCTACGGGTACGGATAAACGGCGTGTTGACATGGTGTTCGGCATTGGCTATGCCGATGATATCGATAAGGCTCAACACATTCTGGAGGGGATCGTCAGCGCCCACAAGCTGGTGCTGGAAGATCCTCAACCGGTGGTTTGTGTGCATGAGCTTGCTGATTCTTCAGTGAATTTCATTTGCCGTCCTTGGACCCAGACCGCGGATTACTGGACGGTGTACTGGGATGTGACTCGATCCGTCAAGGAACGGTTCGATGAGCAGGGCGTCTCGATCCCGTTCCCCCAGCGTGATGTGCATGTATACAATAAGACATCTGTGTAGTTAAAGTCTTCGCTCGATCTGCTGTTGTTCTGGCGTATGAGAATAATTGCGAGATTCCATAAGGTCGACAAGGGGTGGCGTAAAAAGGCGCGCGGTGCTGCGAAAAAGATTTACTCCAGGGAGATGTTCACCGATATCGAACAGGCCCTGAAAAAGGCACTAGCGACTGGAGCGCCCGATCCTCTCTTTCGAAGGAGTGTCATTCTACTCACCGACGGACTCGTGGACGTATCCAAACAGCCAGAAAAAAGCGAGGCCTCGAGACAGCGTATTCTCGAACAAGTACTACCGAGTATTTCTCAAGCGGGTGCGAAGACAGGGCGTGCCTCTGTTCCCCTACGATCATTGTGCTATACCTCTGTTGAGCCATTCCTAAGATGGGAGGAGTCGTGGAAAACATTCCGGAAAAACTCGAAGTCCTAGGTGTCCCAGCATATGTGGAGAGTTGGATAGTGGCGAAGATCCCGGGTTTCGTCATTGCGGTATTGAAACGTTGGCAAAGGGCCCACGGTGCACTACCTCACAGTTTTTATGCAGTCATGTGTCCCCAGGTGGAGGTCAACGCCATGGGCGGTCTCCCGGCTAAGGTCTACGAATTGACAGATCCACGTCTCAGATGCCGTCATTTTACCGGTTGTCATAAACCTTATCTGGTAGTGTTTCTCACAGGTGAAGATGCAGATCGGCGCAGGGCAGAGATACAGAGGCAGTTATCTTGGTCGGAGGGCTATCAGGTAGTTATTGCGCAGGATGTTGTACGACTTCAATTTTCTGAAGCCACAGAGGACTGTGCCGATGACCTCGGAAACAATGCACCGCAAAGGACCGTGCAAGAACTCTTGCGTACCGGTGAGTTGGTGAGCATTTTGGAGTAGGTTTTTTCTACTTACTGGAGAATGAATTTTCCGGGTGCATAGGCTATGCGTCTGTTATCGTGCCTTGAATGCGAGCGATCATATGGTGCCGGTTGGTCAGCTCAGCCCTTTTAGGTCTCATCTTCAGCCTGTTTTTGAACGATCTCCAATCGTAAAGCCTCGCCTGAATTCAAGTCGAAATAGAACTGCTATTCCTGCGATTTCACCCAGGCAGATGTACCGCTTAATCCTCGCTCATTCACGCAAAAGTCGTCTGCAGTAAGGTGGTTTTCATCTCATTAATGGGTGCGCGCATAATCCGGGAGGGTTCGTGCGTCGGCAGCGGACGAACCTCCTAATTGTTGATTACTGGCCTCACCTTAGGTTAATCTTAGCCAATATCAGGATTAGATCCAACCTGGATCCTGCAAGTACGATCACTTGTAGGACCTAGGTCCAAAATATTTAAGAGTCGGGATTGGCAGCAAGGCTCGCTGCCAAGGCCTATTTCTAAGGGATTTATGAATACAATGGCCCCCTTCCATATTAGAATTACTCATTTTTCCCTTCTGTTGCTGCTCGTGTTGGGGCTAATCTCTTGTGGCGTCGTTGATGATGCCGGTGAGGGGGTCAATGAACCACCGACTGTGGTTGGGGGTGCCGATCAGACCGTTGATGAACAGACGACGGTGACCTTGACCAGTTCGGTTACGGACGATTTCAAGGAGATTCAGTCGAGCAACTGGCAGCAGATCAACGTCAGCGGGCCTACCGTGGTTCTGCAAAATGCCGATAGCATCGAGGCGACGTTTACCGCCCCGCCGGTGCTGGTCCAGAACAGTCCGCTGGTATTGGAGTTTCGGCTTACTGCCAAAGACAATTTTGGCGCATCGGCATCCGCTACCGTCAAGGTCGCTGTCCTAGCCGTCAATATCTCTCCGGTGGCCGCGGAGGATAGTGACAGCGTAGATGAAGGCTCGATGGTCACGCTGAATGTGACCGACAACGATGCCGACCAGGACGGTCAGATTGTCCTCGATGGGATTGAGATCGCTTCCAAGCCGGCCGGTGGGACCGCCGTTGCCAACCCTGATGGCACGATCACCTACACCCATGGTGGTGACGAGGCCCTTTCCGATAGTTTTACCTATACCGTTCAGGACAATGAGACCACCGCATCCAATCCCGCGACGGTCTCGATCACCGTCAATCCAAAAAACGATCCCCCTCTGGCTCAGGCGGGTACCTTGGTAATAAACGAAGACGCCAAAAAAGCTGGGGGT
>JBDLIZ010000438.1:0-5196 GCA_039714615.1 Pseudomonadota bacterium
ATTTTCTCGGTGTCTGCCAAAAGATTGATTACGGAGCGATCCTCTGTGGACATGTGCACCAAACCTATCATGTAAATATCAATGAACTGAGGACTGACATCTATTGCGCCGGGAGCGCTGTAATGTCCGGACATGAAGGCTTCTGGGTCTATGAGAGGCAGGGCAGCACTATAGAAGCATTCCGTGGATGCTGGGACGGAATAAGATGTGAATACTCGATCAGACGAAACTGACTTGCCGAATACAGCTTGCCAGTAAGGCAAGTCGACCTGGAATCCATTTATGCGGGATAAGATTAGGGAACGTTTAAAGAGGTGGTTACGACCGATAAAGGAAGCACTGCTTCACTTTGACGAAAGCGACGGTTGGGCCATGGCCAGCCATGTGGCTATGTCGTTAATGATTGCAGTCTTTCCATTTTTAATATTCGCGGTGTCTCTAACTGGCTTACTGGGCGCAGACGGCTTATCTAATGAAATTGTTCACTTGGTGTTCGATTATTGGCCTGACGCTATCGCTAAACCTATAGTCAACGAAATTAAAGCCGTGGTGGCAACTGCAAACAAGGGTTTCCTGACGTTCGGAATTGTACTGGCCATTATTTTTGCCTCCAATGGTATTGAAGCGATCCGTGTTGCATTGAATCGCGCTTATGGGGATAGCGATGAACAGCCAATATGGAAACAAAGACTGCAAAGCCTGATCTTCGTTATCGTCGGCGCCATTCTGATACTGCTCATATCTGTGCTGCTCGTTTTCCTGCCTATCTATTTTTCGTTCATAGAGGTTGATTCTCTTACGGTTTACAATTGGTTATTCCATAGCGAGACTGTCAGGTGGTTCGCTGCATTTGGTTTATTGATATTATTGATGTTCGCCTGTCACCACTGGCTTCCCGGACGCCGCCGTCCAATTGGTCGAATCTGGCCCGGAATCCTTATGACTCTGGCACTGTGGATAGTTGTCGCCACTGGCTTTTCGCTTTATCTTGAATCTTTTGCGAACTACAGTGCGACTTATGCCGGACTTGCTGGCATCATGACTGCATTAATATTTTTATATCTCATGGCAGCGATTTTCATATTCGGGGCGGAATACAATTCCGCCCGGGAAAAGGCGAAAATAATCCAAAGACCGACAGTGTCTCATTAATGGTATTGCTACGATACTGACTGTCAGGGCCTCGATGTGGTGCCAGATCACCCATTAGCCGGCCGTTGCCCATTAAGCAATAAGCATGGGTTTGAGTCGCAAGAAGCCTCCCATTTGAGGAGGCTTCTTGCGAGGGGCAGGTCTTGCCTGAGGTTTTACCTGATCGTTAGCCCTCTTTTTCTTCGTACTGTTCCTCCATGACGTCCAGCTCTGCCTCCAGGGCAACGGCCTGGGCAACATAGGCTGCCATCAATTTGTCGAATTCGGCTGCCATTTCGCGTTCTTTTGCAGCATCTGCCGCATCAAGCTCGGCATTAAATTCCGCAATTGCGCGTTGAATCTCCTTTTTCTTGGCATTAAAAGCATCGCGTGAATCCGCGGCGCCCAGTGCAAGCTGGACCTGTAAATGTTCAACAGCACCCTGGATTTTTATCCTGGTTTCCTCAGGTACAGCCTCGTCCAGTTTTGCCTGTAATTTAACAGCTGCATCAGTTAGTTTTTCTTCTTGTTCATTGAGATAGGCGTTGAGTTCCTCGCTGGACAGGCTGACTTGTGCTGCTGCTGCTTCAGCCTTGGCTTGCAGTTTGTCCAGTCCCGCATCGATTGCTGCTCTAACTTCTTTGATACTCGTCATCTAAATTCTCCGCTTTGACCTGATTATGGCCGTTGGTTGATTTGCAATTTCCTATATACAAGCTGGCGTAAAGTGCGTTACTGAGGATCCTTTAAACTTTCCTGTTCATCAGTTTCGCTTGGCAAGTTTGATCAGCATACTGACGATCGGCCCGAGCGTGCCTGCTGCCCCGCTCGTGAGTGATGTGAATCCTGATCGTATGCGTTTGACGTCATTGGTTATCTGATCAAGCTCACCCTTGACCTTTTTAATATCGCTACCCAGTTCGGTATAGGCCATATCTCTGATCTCCCGGGCCAGTTTCTCTTCGTTTTCCGATGGACCAGCACGTCGTGCGATGAGGATGAAGATAATCCCTGTCGACGTATCTATCATGGCGACCGTGAACGCAGCCCATGGCGCACCGAGAGATGGTACAAGGGCGTAGTACAAAGCCAGAGTCATCATTGCCAAGCCCAACAACAGAAATACCAGCGCGACGGAGAACAGTGCCGACCGGCTCGCCACTCGACGCGCATTGATCTGTGCAAGGGCTATTTCAGACCGGGCAATTATCTGCAGCTTCATCATTGGTTCAGACATGTTTGTTATCCCTGCAAATTTAATTCAATGCATCGTCATAGACGTCCGACAAGTACGCCGAGAGCAAAAACGATAAGCAGCGTAGTCGGTTTTGCATCCTTGATGTCTTTATCAATCGAATCGAGGAGGTCTTTGAATTGTACGATGAGATCCTCAGTCCTATCGGCAGCGGTAGCTCCTGAAGCAGAAATGGATTCCTCTGCTATTGCGGGTTGCTCTCCGGTGTCAGGGATGGCTGCAGCTTGTTGAGCTTCACGCTCGCTTTTCATCGCTTCCAACTGTTTACGTAACAGTTCAATTTCCTTCTGGAGATCTTCATTGGCCATATTAAAAACTCGAGTCAGGCTTATTTATTATCTGCTATGATCCGTAATCAGTTATGAGTCGGTCTGGGCAGGCGCTGGACCTAATAATACAGCAATCCATTGGGTCTGTGGATTGGTCTGTGCAACGAATTTAACCACCATGCTCAGGGGGACTGACAGTAACATACCGACGGGTCCGAACATCCATCCCCAGAATACCAGTGACATAAACACCGCCAGGGTGGACAGGCCAACTCGCTGGCCCATTATCATTGGCTCTACGATGTTACCAATTAGCATATTGACCACGAGGTAGATGCCTATCACTGCCAGTACCATAGCCGGGTCGAGTTGCAGCATTGCCAGCATTATGGCAGGCGCAGCCGCGATGAGCGAACCGATATTAGGGACAAAGTTGAGCAGAAAGGCCATAAAACCCCACAGTGGGGCGAAGTCCAGACCGACCAGCGCCAGTGATAACCATATCAGGATACCGGTAGCCAGACTCACAATTGCTTTGGCTACAACATAGCGATTTACACTTTCGATGAGTTCGGCGAGACGCTGTAATGTCGTTTCTGCGTCATGCCCTTCAATCGCCGCGACTTTGCGGGGAAAACCGGCTGCCTCTATCAGCATGAACATCACGGTAAGCAGGATCAGAAAGAAATTGCTTAAAACATTGCCAATGCCTACAAACGTGTTATTGGCGAAGTCCATTACAGCGGAAGGATTGAGCGTGTTGAATATGCCTGTTTCGTCGAGCCTGATTCCTTTCATTGCGGCCCAGGTCGAAACAGTGCTGGTCAATTCTTCCAGTCGAGCCTGGTAAACGGGCAGGGCTGCCTCGAACTGCGTGACTGTACTGCCCAGCAGGCTGGCAAAGAGGGCGATGACCACTGCGATAGCGATGACCACGATGACAACCGACACAGCCGTGGAGAGGCCACGTTGCTTCAGCCAGCTAAACGGTGTTGCGGCGATGATCGCGATGAACAGGGAGAGCAGGAATGGGACAACAATGACCGATGATTCGCGCATCAGTGCCAGCAACAAGGCAATGCCTGCCAGCGTCAATACGCTGTCACGAAGTTCTGTATTCTCAGCATTCATTATGTACACAGCCAGATTGAGTTCAGGGGACAGAAAACATTCGATTGTCTTTCATGCCTGATATCAGGCTAAATAATCCTATCCACATTATTTTCATTGTAAGCAGACAGAAGAATACAGCGGCCAGCCTGCAGTGTCATATGATTTTGATTATTCCCGTAATGATATGACGTAACATGCTGAGGCAACACTGGCTGCATCAGACACAATCATTCGTAGTCAACCCATGTACATTTATAAAATTTATATGCTCAGCAATTGCCATAATTGTGTACTCGTGAATTTGCGCTCGTCTGGTTCGGATAACTAAATAATCATGGCATGCTTGATTGGGCTAAAATCCTAGAAAACTGAAAGCATTCGTAATTTTACTGGCAGGGGAAATAGGCCATGGATCTACGCGTTATATTGAATGGAAAAAAGGCGGGTCTGGAACCTGTCAGGTCCGCAATTTTCAAGGCACGAGAATCTGGAGTTATCGAAGTGCGAGCCACTTGGGAAGCAGGTGATGTACAGCGCCTGGTGCAGGAAGCTTGCCGGGATGGGTGTCAACGCCTGGTGGCAGGAGGTGGGGATGGAACTGTCAATGAAGTCGCCGACGCCCTGTTAAAACTGCCAATTGCTGACCGTCCGGAATTGGCGGTATTACCTCTTGGTACAGCCAATGATTTTGCTACAGGGTGCACAATCCCTTCAGATCCATTGTTGGCACTTCGGCTGGCCCAGTCCGGCCAGGCCTGTTCTGTAGATGCAGTAAAGGCCAATGATTTCCATTTCATCAATGTTGCCAGCGGCGGATTTGGTGCCCAGGTGACAGCCAATACCCCGGTGGCACTAAAAAATTTCCTCGGGGGTGGTGCATACACCCTTTCTGGCCTGGTTCAAGCGCTAAACTTTACCCCCTATCACGGCGAGGTGCGTCTGCCACAGGGATCATTAAGGGATACTATTATTGCCGGTGCTGTGTGCAATGGTAAACAGGCCGGCGGCGGTCAACAGCTTGCTCCTACTGCCATGATTGATGATGGATTGCTGGATCTCGTGGCGTTAACCGAATTTCCACCAGAAAATATTGCTCAGGTAATACAGGAGTTGATGGAGACTGAAGTGGGTGGTAATTACGTCAGGCGATTCAGGGTGCCCTGGGTGGAGTGGGAGTCTGATGTAGAGATGCCGATCAATCTCGATGGTGAACCCATTAGCGCAAAAAATATCCGCTTTGAGGTCTTACCTGGCGCTATCAAGCTGGTGTTACCGGAGAACTGCCCGATGACAGCATCCTGCTCATGACAGTGAAGGAGGTCAACGAAGTTCAGATAACCTGAAGTCGCGGATTGTGCCTTGATACTAAAACGAATAGCGTAGGTTGGTGCTGAGGAACGAAGCCCAACGTTTTAGCAATAGTTGCGT
>JBDLIZ010000439.1:0-5191 GCA_039714615.1 Pseudomonadota bacterium
GCTCTGATTTCATCTTTCCCCCACGGTTGTCTCTTTACAGGGGGATCATCTTAATCAGCTTGAGCTCAACCGGTCACGCACGCTTGCCGGAACTACACATCATATCGGTTACCTCTCACAGGGATTAAACCTTAGGCCTCGCATCAACCAAGTCCTGCTTGTGTTTACTTTCTCGACGCCTATACCATCTCAAGAGCCCCTTGATGATGATCGGTAGCAAAGTTATGCCACCCAGTAGCAACAATATGAGCAGCGCCTGATCCAGTCTTGACGAGGTCAACTCGCCGCCGAAATGAGTCAACAGAAAACTCACAGGAATAAGACCTGCCAGCGTCGCCAATGCAAACCGCCAGGTCTTGATCGGCGTCAGCCCCGCGCCGTAGCTCACCAGGTCGAACGAGAGGAACGGTATGAGCCGGGAAAGAAAGACCATGCCCATCAGGGCGTTTTGCGAGCCCAGCCATCTCAGCTGGAGTCGCTTGCCGAAAAACCGGTACAAAAGGTCATAACCCAGCAGACGTGCAATCCAGAAAGCACCCTGAGCTCCGGTGGCGGCACCGGCCACCACGTAGATGGTGCCCCAGGTATGCCCATAAGCCGCGCCTGCTGCTAAGGCAATCGGTGCGCTGGGAATGGGATTGATAATAATGGCTATCGCCATCAACACGATGATCCCTAGAGGGCCCCAATAGCCCAACCCGGAAATCCAGCCTCTCAGAAAATCGGCATCCGAGACAATGGCCAGCAACCCAGACTCCTTTAACAGGTAGTAGACAAACCCAAGGGAAAGTACAGCCAGCGCAATCACGAGTATTCGACAAACGATGACTTTCATTCGGAAGATTCCCGAAACAAACGCAACCGACAATCGGCCCCCATCTCCATCTTTCTATTTGGGTGATTTGTTGCAGCAATGAGAAGGTGGCATATTGGCATTATCCCGGCCATTGGTATCCACGTATTGAAACCAGCCGGCCTTGTACCGGGACCACCAATTATTCAGTGGTGAAAAGCCGGCACTCTCCAGGATTTCCACAACCGCCTGGTAATCGGTTCGGATAATGTTATAACGCACGATAACTTGGTGGTTATCCACATCGGCTGCTGCCTTACGAACACCGGATAACTCTTCCAGTGCTCGTTCTATCGCTATCGCATCGGCAGCATGGACCAGTGCCGGTATTTTAATCCTGCGTCTGACTTCCCAGGCACCCGCTGGTCTCAACGAATCTTGCCTCTTCATCCCTCTCTCCTAATCTTTACTCAACCACCCAAAATTTTTCGCTTTCGTTCGAACTCCATCTGGAAGCAATCAAGTAAAAGTCCACTTGACAACACCAATTCACCAGTCCCGCTCGGAACTCACTTCCCATGGACGCCTTACGGCCTTCTCGAAGGCGGCGAACTCCGCCTGCTCCATCTTATCTGAGGTACCGTTGAATAACGCTACATCTTCACTCACATAGTCGTGGTAGGATTCATCCAATACAATACTGGTTTGGTAACCACCCCGATCATAGGTCGCAGTGTCTGCAAAGCTGCCCCATGCGTCATCGGAATAATCGTGGATAGCGTCATTCAGGATGCTCTCTGCCGCATTCACTGCAGTCGTAGCGACCACACCGCTCATGACCAGACCGAGTATCGATGATAAAACAATCGGTTTAATAGTCGTGATGTTCATTGTGCATTCCTCTAGTTGATAAATACTGTTTGCCTATCATCCTCAGCCTTGGACAAGATCGTTCAGGAGCTTAGAACAAACGATCTGTTTTCCGTCTCTTGTGCTTATAGTAAAGCACGGTGATGTAACCGGCCCATTTCAGAAACAAAGGTTTTTGTATCCTAGTGTTTCTCATAACCTACTCGTTACAGACGGTTACAGATTCATTCATCAAATAGAAATTTCTATTTTTCTTGCGGCTTGTACTCGCAGGCCTGTGATTAGGAATGCTACCGACACACTCACCCCGCTGGCTTGCCTTATCATCCGCATTCCTAAGTTCGGTATTTATGCAACAGATCGACTGACTTCCATCAATTCTTATCCGCACCGTCGCAACACTCCATCTTAACCTGAGATCCTTCCTGGCCTGAGGAAAAAAAAGCAACAAGGCACTTGGCCTGTCACCGGCACCTATCTACAAAGATAGAGACACTAAAACAAAATGTCGTGGAGAATGATTGGAAAAGACAGGAACAAGTACTCGATCGGCTCGTAACAACAGGCGCGGAGAGGGTTGAGATCGTTTGCAGGGCGATTCGGGAAATGGACGCGTTATTGATCGAACAACAGCATGAGGATCAGAGGGCCTATCTTTTGCCAGGGGACAGTATGAAAAAGACTGAATCAACGACAGAACGACGATTTGATATCGATATTGAGCTTGCCCCGGAAGACATGTCTAGGGGAGATTTAGAGTAAATCTCGATTGTTGCATAAAATTTAGGCTAATAGTGTCTTAGGAATGGCTCAATAATGACTTAGTCATTTAACGCTCAGATTTGGTCTGTATTTGGACGATCTGATTGAGTAAAAGTGCAGGAATAGTGGTTCTATTTCGAGCTTTTATGATTGAAGATCGTTCAAAGACGGGCTGAAGATGAGATATTAAAGGGCTGAGTTATTGTTGAGCCATTCCTTTACGTGTCTGTTGAGTGCTTGAAGTCAGAGGGCCTCATAGATGACCGTAGTTCGGATAACCGCCCCATGCGGGGCGGTAACCTCATCGAGTAGGAGTGGGCAAACCGTTTCAGTCGTAGGTTTCGTAGAACAGCCCCTCTTTTACCAACTGACTCTGTAACATCTGGTTAAAGAGATCCTGCAGCAGGTCCACGCGCTTCTCAACCATCTGCAGATGAGCCGCCGTTTCCGACGGCGACATCTCTGGTCTCATCTTATGCATCTCCTGCATCATCTTCGCCATGTCTTGCATATGTTTTTGAAGCCGCGCCTTTTTCTGGTCGGGATCCTTGAGCTGACGGATCTCAGCCATTTCCTTTTTCATGTCCTTCATATGCGCCTCCATCTTGTCGATATGCATCTGAGACATTTCCATAGAGGACTGTGGCTGCATATGATGTTTGGGTCCTTCTGCCGCTGAGGTCAGGGGACTGCTAAGCGCGAGTGGGACGAGGGCGAGTAAGGTGTATACTTTCATAATGATCTCCTGTTATACCAATGATAATTTATAGGTACGGTGTTGTTACGTTAAGATACTGATACCAAGCTGAGTCTAGGACAGACCCTGTTCCAGGAGTCTAAAACCTATAACCTACATACAGGTCAAGGGGCATTTTTTTGAATCTGAATATGGCGTGTCACGGGAATCAATGCACTATTTCAGGAGGGGGCACTTAGCTCCTCCACCCACTATATATTGGAATAGACTTCAACTTACCCATTGCAGCGTTCACAAGCGCCCCACCCCCAATGCCAAACCAAACTCCGAACCCCCTTCATTTCAAGCCCTTTCAACTGCGTATTAAAGTGTAAAGCAGATTGATCGGTCCCCAATTCCGTAACCAACCGATGAAAGATTTGTCAGACAATCAGGGTCTTGACCTGTGTCCCGCGCACAAGTTTTATCCTTGATGAAGCACATCGTTGAAGGCTTTCAGAGTCCAGGCTCACCGATGGCCATGCCAGCAAAGGGCGGGAACCCTAATCTTACTGATCAAGACATCCGGGAGGTGTTAAGCTTTCTACGAAGCACATTTGGATCGTGAACCTGTTTGGAATTCATTGGCGGACGCGCGGGACTCGTTGGTTTGGAAGCACCTCATACACCTATATATTTTGCGTGATCATCTCCACGTTATTGATCCATGCCAAAACCGTTGTCCATCAAGACTCACCTCCTTCATCATTGCTGTACTTGGCTATGATCCGGCACTGCGCAAGACAGTGCAGTTTTGCTGCTCATGGTACATACAGCATCTAGTGGCGACTGAAAACGGTGCCCTTACCTTCCTTGTCGATGGAGATCACCGAATAGGGATCCTTGCGCGGTCCTTCCATACCCGGCGAGCCCATGGGCATTCCAGGAACCGCCAGGCCACGGATATCCGGTTTTTCTTCGAGCAAACGGCGGATATCACTCGCCGGTACGTGCCCCTCTATCACGTAATCGCCCACCACGGCGGTGTGACAAGACTGAAATTGCGGCTGCACGCCCAATTCTCGCTTCATGGCTTGCATATTCCGGCGCTTTTGGACCGCCACCGAAAAACCATTCTCTTCCAGATAATCGGCCCATCTGTCGCAACAACGACAGGCGGGACTCTTGTAGACCGTGATATCCGCTGCCGCCACCGGTTTATTTATTTCAGCGCTAAAGAAAAGTGCGGCGATGAGCAGGCCAGGTAGTGAAAAAATGCTGGCCCATAGACCCATGTGTCGCCTCTTTTTAGCCTGATACGATGCAGTATTCGCGACTATGTTTTTACTGCGATCCGTACGCTGTCGGGGATTGTGCTGGATCTTGTTCACGTTTTGTACTCCCAATTGTCGGGAGCCTGTCGGACGTAGAACGATCTACTGCGGAAAAGCCGGATTTGGACAACCGTAGGCTGCTCAACGAGGGCCAACCAGGGAAGGGTTGGCATCAAAACCGTCTTTCCCTCGCGGGGATCGCCTAAGTCCGACAGGCTCCTAGGATCGGTATTCAGAGAATACCGACCGGTATCTTATTGACGATATCCATTATCATTCTAATACGTCATAGAATCATAGAAGGTACCCTCATCCCAGGCCATCTTACTCTTCAGCATTTGATCCACGAGGTCCTGCAACAGATCAACGCGCTGCTCTACCATCTGCAGGTGTACCGCTGATTCTTTGGGTGACATCTGCGGCCTCATCTTGCGCATTTCCTGCATCATCTTCGCCATATCGTTCAAATGTTTCCGGAGGCGTGTTTCCCGCTCGTCGGAATCTTTGAGCTGGTGGATCGCAGCCATCTCTTTGCGCATCTCTTGCATATGTGCCTGCATCTGATCGATATGACTCTGCGCTTCTGCGATGCTAAAAGAGAATTTCTGATGCCCTGGATGTCCTCCGACATCACCAGCGGCAAGCACCAGGGGAGAACTCAGTGCCAGTGCAGCAAGGGTAAGTAAGGTATACGATTTCATCGGTCTTCTCCTTTTGTTACGGTTTACACGATCTTGGTTGTCGAGAATCCCTGAC
>JBDLIZ010000440.1:0-5190 GCA_039714615.1 Pseudomonadota bacterium
ACACAGGGAGATTTTTTCCAAGGTCCTTAACAGATCCTGGGCAGGGGATCGTCCTCCAGCTCTTCAAGGATACGCGCCCCGCCCAGCTCGGTCTCCAGGATGACCTGGGCCTCGGCCTTTGTCACTTGGCCGATGATGGCCGACCCATCTCCCTCCGGCAGTGAGCGCCATCGACCCAGGGCCTCATCCGCCTCATCCGCTGCAATGAGCGCGACAACCCTGCCTTCGCAGGCCAGGTAGTAGGGGTCGTAACCGAGCATCTCGCAGACACCCTGCACAGGCTCGCGCACTGGGATGTCGTTTTGTCGCAGACGCAGTTGCAGACCGGTGGCCCGGCAGATCTCGTGAGCGACGGTCGCCAGGCCACCCCGGGTCGGGTCTCGCATAAAGCGCAGGCCGGGTAGGGTCAACAGGGCCTGGGTCAAAGGCAGCACGCTGGCCGCATCCGATTGCAGGTCGCCCTGCAGGCCAAACTGTTCCCTGGCCAGCATCACGGCAATGCCGTGATCTCCCACCGGACCGCTCACCAACACCCGGTCCCCCGGGCGGATCTGCTGCATTCCCAGGCTTAAGCCGTTTTTGCGTATGCCGACGCCGCTAGTGGCCAGGTAGAGCCCGCCACCTTCACCCCGTCTGACCACCTTGGTGTCACCCGCCACCACCTGGGTGCCGGTCTGCTGGGCCGCTGCCGCGATGTCTTTGATAATGCGCTCCAGTTGCCCGATTTCAAACCCCTCTTCGATAAAGGCGTTCAGACTCAGATAGTGGGGTGTGGCCCCCGCCACAGCCAGATCATTGGTGGTGCCATGGACCGCCAGGGAACCGATGCTACCGCCGGGAAATTCCAATGGCTGGACCGTGAATCCATCGGTGGTGAAGAGGATCTCCCCCTGTTGCGCAAAGCTGATGGGCACCGCATCGGCCTGTACATCCAGCCCGGGGTTATGTAGATGCCGGGAGAAGAGTTGTTCGATCAACTCCCGCATGAAGCGCCCACCATTGCCGTGGGCCAGAGAGATATGGGTATCCTGCATTGATTCGGTATTCTGCTGATTAAGACTGCTTGCAGGATAGCAATTCACAAGAGCAAACAAAAACCCCGCCAGCAGGCGGGGTCTGATTCTGTTATAAGGTGTTTTTTATTCTGCTGCGGCAGGTGCCGCGGGAACGGTGACAACCGGTGCCGCCACATAGGGATACCCATAGGCAGGGTAGCCATAACCGCCATACGGATAGCCCCCCCAGCCACCATAGTGTGGATAACCATAGCCATAACCTGGATAGCCCCCATAGTAGGGATAACCACCCCATGGCCCCCAGCCACCATTTCCCCAGTTCCAGGGACCGCCACCAAAGGGACCAAAGAAAGCCTGTGCAGAGGTGGCAACCAACAGAGTAGATCCTGTAATGGCGGCAACAGCAACAATTTGCAGAGTTTTCTTCATAACATCATTCTCCTCAAAAGACTACCTGGATAAGGAAAACGCATCAGCGAGATGTCTGGAGGATGTATGCTTACATCGCATATAGATCCATCAGATAATGCGATTTCCTACTAAATAATATAATCCAGCAGAGATTGAATGGATTGATCTAAATCATTAAATAACTAGATAATAATATTAAGGAGGCTTCATAACCCTTTTGATAGGAGAGCAAATGCCCGATCTATCTCCTCCTCGGTATTATGAAAGTGAGGAGAAAAGCGGATACCCCCTGCTCGGTAGGCACAAATGACCCGTTTACTCATCAGACATTCGTAGAGCTGGCGATTATCTCTGGATGGGATACGGAAGGTTAGAATACCGCCTCGCCTCTCCTCCTGCCGGGGGGAGAGCAACTCAAAACCGAGCCGGTCGACCTCTTCCACAATGCATGCCGTGTTGGTTTTGATCTGCTGATGGATGGATTCAATTCCCTGCTCATGGAGCACCTCCAGGCTGGCTTGAAGGGCATGAATCCCCAGCATATTCGGACTGCCGCACTCAAACCGGCGTGCGCTATGGGCCGGTTGCCACTCCCGCCGGTCAAAATCGCCGGCATGCTCCACCATATGCCAGCCAAACTGATGCAGCTTAAGCTGTTCGCGGAGCGCCGGACGGCAATAGAAGAGGGCCAGCCCCTCTGGTCCCAGCATCCATTTATGCCCGTCCGCCACCACGAAGTCCGCGTGATTCTCCGCAAGATCGAAGGGCAGGGCCCCCAGGCTCTGGATGGCGTCGACACAGAACAGCACCCTGTTGTCCCGGCAATATCGGCCGATCGGCTGGAGATCCAGCCGCAGGCCCGTGGCAAACTGTACCGAGCTGACTGAAACCAGCCTGGTCCGCTCATCGCAAAGGGCGATCAGGTCACTCTCGGGTGAATCGCTGGTGGCGAGATCCAGCAGCCTCAGTTCCACGCCCTGCTGCTGCAGCGACTCCCAGATGATCCGGTTGGAGGGGAATTCCTGAGCGATCGACACAATGTTGTCCCCGGTTCTCCAGTGCAAACCCTTGGCGATGACGGAGAGACCTTCCGAGGTACTCTTCAACAGCCCAATGTCGGCTGACGAAGGTGCATTGATGAGTCTCGCCAACTGGCTGCGCAAACGCTGTTCCATCTCCAGCCATTGAGCATAGCGGGTGGCGCCCAGCTGGCCGTTTTGCTGGGCAAAGCGCATCACTGCCTCAACCGTCTTCACCGGCCAGGGTGCAACTGCGGCGTGATTAAGATAGATGAGATCAGTTTCGAGGTCGAAGCGTTTCATTTGGGTTTGTCCCTCCAGCAGGCAACAATCCTGTCATCAGGAGTCAAATAAATACAGAATTCCCGTATCATACTTTGACAAGTCGTGGGTCGAAAACGAACGCCTCGTTGCGGACCGTCTTTCTTGTACGATCAAAGTGTCGATGCGCCGGATTGATCAGCAGGTTGTGCTGCGCGGTAATCACCACGCTGGGGACGAGCAGTGCCAGGGAAGCAGAGGATTCCACCCAGCCATCACCAAGTTGGGCCGTTGACGACGGTGGTGGATCGGTACGCCAGTCTTTGGGTAGATCACGCTCGTCTAAAGATAGCAGGTCTTCCGTCTCGATCTCGATACTGCAGAGCCTGTAACGGTTGAGGATCTCATGGGAATGCAGGTGCACCAGCAACTCGAGGGCGGCAAGTGCGATGCTGTCGGCCGCATAGGCGATAGCCACGCCTTTACTGTTCCAGCGGCCCCCGGCAAGCTTTGCGCCCTCTCCGTCAAAGGCCCGCTCGGCAAATTGCGGCTTCGCCAGGCGGTAAAACCTCGGCATCAGGTAACGATGCCGTGCTCGAGACGGAGGATCAGGTCTTGGATGGCCTCTGCGCCGGCCTCGGTATCCAGGTATTCTATCGGGCTGATCCCACCGAGTGCCTTCGCCGGTTCATTGAGCCAGCGCTGCGCGGCTTGGCGGTCACCCTCGAATAGCTGCAGAGTGCGTTGGTAGGCGGAGGCCACCCGGTAGAGCCGATCGCTCTCCTCAGGGCTCAAACGCTTGGACTGGCGCCGGCGGACGAGCGTCGAGGAGGGCAAGCCGATGATCCGGCCCAGGAGGGTTTTGGACGTGCCGATCTCGGCCGCAAGTGTGTCGAAAACGGTGACCGGCACTCCGTCGCGCAGTGCTCGGATCAGATCTGCCCCATCCCCTTGTATCAAACCTAGGCGCTTGTAGACCGCACGCGGGGTGAATGCGACTTCCGGTGGGATCTGGCTCGGTCGGCCAGGATGATAGGTGCGAGTTTTTGCGTTAGATGTTTCCATATGGAGTATTATAGTTACCCATATGGAGAGTTCAATCGCGAGCGTCACAACTAAAAAGTCATGGACCTCGTCCAGGGTCTGAATCTGCTTTTCCTTTGTGGTATTTCCTTTGGAGTAGCTATCGGTACAACGCACTTGGGGAACCAAACCAGTATCTTTCTCCGCATCCGCTGTACCGCGTGCTCGGAAAGGATGAGCATACAAGGCAGGCGGTGTATCGGGGTTTGTTCCGAGCTGAATCGGATAACGGTTTGCTAAGCGGCGCGTTATATGCGTCCGCTTGAGCTACTCGTTGTGTGGTGATTCTCAATTTTCAGGCTTAACTTCAGTCGATTCTGTACTATTGATTTCAGGACATAAATGGTCAGCTATTTCATGCAGTAACACTCTCAGCCTTGCTTGATCTACTTGTGACATAGCAATATCTATCGCATCATGTTCATACCCCATTCGATATTTTTCTGCTTCTTCATGTAGGCCAGTGGCGGCTCTAGATCGAATATCAATACTGGGTACCTCATCTTTAGTAAGATATGTATCAATATCACTCAATAGTTTTTTATCTGGCATCTCAAGAATAAGATTTAAGCAGGCCAAACCACAACATGCTTTTTCTAGAGTTGCCCACCCAGTCTGATACTTGCCTGCCTTGTATGTCCAGCTAAGAAGCAGGTCTCGAATTTCTAATGCCTCTTTGTCGCAACCACGCTTATGTGCATCTACTGTGGACTCGAATATGTTATCTGCGATACGGTACGTTTCTATATACTTGATTGCTTCATTATCATCAGGTATCCATGAAAGCACATAAATCAGCCAATGGGCTGATCTTCTTAGCTTGTCTCTATCATGGTCATCACAAACATCTGCGCAAGAAACCGCGAGAAGTAACTTTGTTATGTGCACAATCCAATGGACTAAATCAAATGTGAATTGAGATTTTTTCTCAATTGCTAGCAATAACAATTCTTTTTCAGTTTGGTAAAGTCCATCTGCCCATTCTACTATATGCCCTATAACTCGCTGTGCCACTTCATCACTGGGTTCTGCTTTTGATAAAGCATTAGTTAAATCTGTCAGCCACGACATCAATGAATCGTTGCTGGTTCCGGAGTAGTATGGCGCCAAACTCGCGCTATGAATACTCGTTAGTGGTGCATCAGGTGTCTTGAGGTACATTTCTGCAATCAGCTTTACATCATCTCGCACCTCTTTGATTGCATATCGCACTGCCCATGACTTGCTCCGCAGCAATTCGAAAGTGAGACTTGCAAGCTGTTTTACTGCTACTTGAGATACTGAATAACGGTGACACCTTACCATTTACACTATTTATAGTTATGACTATGATGATGTAATGTCAAGATTGCCAAGAATCATTGTACCTGGGGTGGCGCACCATGTGACGCAGAGAGGGA